>CAVVNE010000021.1:0-54105 GCA_963749245.1 Bryobacterales bacterium | reverse complement strand
TTCGCCGACCACTGCTTCTGTTCCCAATGTGAAAAACAAAGGATTTATTACCCCGAGGCATCCATCAGAAAAGTATGCTATTCCTATTGGATGGTATCGCTACGGACTTGTTATAAGAAAGGAATTTGAAAAGAAGCGGGATGAAGTGGAGACATGGCATGTTGCGTTTCATGGTACCAAACCAAGTGTCTTGGCTTCCATCTTGAGACATAGACGTATTATGTTTCCTGGGGACAAGTATGTATTGAACCAAAGCATGTGATTAAGTGTTTTGACTATCTGTGCTAGGCTAGATGATGGGACTATCCTTCCAGTGCGGCTTGGTCAATGCTGGGCAGAACAAGTGTCTCCTCAAGGCAAATCAGTGATATCTTACTCTCCTACTATATTCTACTCGTCACAACCCATTTATGCATCACCGATTAGTTTGGGAGGATGAAGAAGGACCCAAATTGTGTTGCAATGTAGAGTGCACCCTAAATGTTACAAAAAGTTCCCAGAAACATTGAATATTAAAACACAGATAGACCCAGAGTTTAGCAATAGTGAAGTTGAATGGGTAACAGCTGATAGACAAGGTGTAGTCCCATATGGATTGTTGATAAAGGAGATATTGTAATGTTTGAGTAGCCAATAATCATTAAATGCATTTGCATATGTTAAACTGCAGTTTCAAATCTGCAATTCAGGAAAATGTTACGTCAGTCAGGCTGGTTATCGATGAAATAAACCTCTGCAAAAAATATGACATTCAACTGGATTATTGAGTACCTTTTTCTTTTAAGTTTGAGTTCAAAACACTATTTCTACTTTGGTGACATGTTCTAATGGTAAGGGGAAAATAGATGATATACCCACTTCAACAAGTTTAGTCAGATCAATAACAACAAGTTTAGTGCATACATTTGTGCACCCACATTAATATTAGGTTCTAATTGTTTTCAGACAACCTGCAAACTAAACATACCTTACACGACCCTCACTAACTAAACAGCAGTTACTTGTATGAATGTTTCCACGCAAGTGTTTGCACAAACTTCTTCCATTCAAAAACAAAAAAAGCACCCTCTGCCAAAACAATGCCATACCAACTAGTTGTGCAATCACCTACTTGTAGGAGCAACAAGAGCAGGCTCAGGTTCAAAGGAGTCTTACATCAAAACAGAGTTTATTGTACAAAGCACAACAATGCTAACAGGAAATAGTTCCAAAAGAATAATTACTCCGCCGAGCAAGAAAATTTACAACATTTGAAACCTTGGAAAAGCAATAGGAATCTCTCAAGATCAAATCGAAAACTTTAAGCTTTTGTATTCCTCATTGTCAAAATCTATTGAGAGAGGATATTTATTCCCTTGGCTTGACAGATGCACAAATCGATAATCTTTTGGAAAGATGTAAGGATGATAAGAACATTAAAGGTAGTGATATTGATTAAACTAAATGTAAATGTAGTCTTAAAAGTGATAAAGTCTTTATTTTCATTTTCTCATTGCACTCTCTTGTAGGCAGTGCAAAAGACGGATTGTCCCAAGAAGTTCCCAAATTATCAAAGGAGGAAATAGATAATATATTGAAAAATCTATCCCATGGTCCAATTGAGGACTCTGGATTGGCGAAGATAAAAGGAGATCGCGAAGTAGCCGAGTATTTATGGCTGCAGTTAAACCGGGGGGGACATATACGTAAGTACCCGTAGCCTGTTGTTTTCTCCCTTACCTAACTTTATGGCAATCTTAAGGTCACATGAGACTAGATTCGTTACAGCTGTTGGAATTTTACAGGCTTCATAAATTTGCAACCTTCCCCATTTTTACCTTCAATATTGGAAGCCTTATTTCCCTCACACCCATTACTCAATTTTACCAAGTGCATTTTAATATGGATATTTTGTATGTTTGTACATTCTATGAACTAACTTAATTGAAGAAAACTTTTCGAGGATGGCTATACAGAAAAACAAGTAGGCAAAAAGAAATGCTTATTCTGTTTCTGGAATTTGACATGATTACATTC
Organism: Bryobacterales bacterium; assembly: GCA_963749245.1. GTDB lineage: Bacteria > Acidobacteriota > Terriglobia > Bryobacterales > Bryobacteraceae > Palsa-187. Next base: position 52,089 of record CAVVNE010000021.1, on the reverse strand, counting down.
TAGAACCAATGGTATTACTCGCTACTTACTTATTGACCAAATGAAAGAGTTCAAAAGTCACAATTCTTGTATGAGAGTACTAATTGATTAACACAGAATGTTCCATTACTACTAAAGTTTATGAACAACGCTGGTCTAATAATGCCCAGAAGAGTCACAGGTAATTACCCTACTGATCGTTTCAGTTTTGCTTTAACCTATTTGAATAACTTTCAATTTAGGACTTTGCACTAGGCATCAAAGGCGTGTAGCTAGAGTAATTAAACATGCAGTAGCAATGGGCATATTCCAATGGAAGAAATCTACATATCAAATCAATGACCCATTACAACCTCTTCCAATTTATACTGATGATGATGAATATGATGACTTAGAAGACGAAGTAGAGTTTACTAAGAAGGATGATGATGAAGATGAGGGTGAAGGTGAAGGAACAGCACCAGAGGGACCAGAGGACCTAGAAGAGGAGTCAGAGAACCCAGAAGAGACAGAAACAGATGTTACTGTAGAGAAATAATTATGGATTGGGAAACAGCTATAGTTGTAAAAACTTTTTGTTTAAGGGGGCTGTTGTATTGTTATGACTAGGAGTGGCTGTCTCACTATATTCTGAACTTATTTTACACAAATTGTTATGAGTAGGAGGGCTTTTTTCACTTTCTGAACTTGTTGCACTATATTGTTATGACTAGGAGGGGCTGTTTCACTATATTCTAAACTTGTTTGCTACATATTGTTATAACTAGGAGGGGGTTTTTCACTATATTATGAAGTTGTTTGCCACATATTGTTATAACTAGGAGGGGCTGTTTCACTATATTCTGAAGCTTGTTAGCACTTACTACTATATTGTTATATCTGGAGGGGCTGTTCCACTATATTCTAAACTAGTTTTAAACACATTATTGTTATAACTAGGAGGTCCTGTTTCACTATATTCTGAACTAACTTGATTGCCACATATTGTTATAACTAGGAGGGGTTGTTTCACTATATTCTGACCTTGTTTGCCACATATTGTTATAACTAGGAGGGCCTGTTTCACTATATTCTGAGTTTGTTTCACACACACTGTGTTATAACACCGCAGGTAACATGTACCCAGATTCCCCAGCGAGATGTAGTACGAATTCATGTTGCCCAGGTCGTGGAACTTTGCGCTCGCTTTTTCGAACCAGTAAATCGCGTCCTCAAAGCGAAAGGCGTTCAGGAACAGGAAGCCCAGATTGCCCGTCGCCGTGGATTCAAGATACGGATCGTTCTGTGCGGTGGCGACTTCAATAACGTGGCGAAAAGCCTGCTCGGCTGCATCCAGACGGCCCTGCTGCACCTCGACCAATCCCATCCGGTTTTCGATGGTGGCTTCCAGCGCAGGGAGGCCCAGCGGCTTCGCGACCTGGGCGGCTTGCTGCAGCAGTTGCTCGGCGGCGGAGTAATTAGACGTCAGGTACTCCGCGTACCCTTGGGCCATTTTCAGGCGCGCGAGCAACTCCGGGTCGGCGGGAAGCTGCGCCGATGCCAACAGTTCCTTGGCAGTTTTGGTGTCGGCGCGCGACAGCAGAATATCGGCCTTCAGGATTCGAAAACGCCAGGAGGGCTCGGCGCGTAAACCGGCGTCGGCTTCCCGCAAGGCTTCGGCCAGCTTGCCCTGCCGGTGAAGAGTTCTCCCTTTTCGATAATGGACATCGGGCGCAGCGCCGCAGCCGGCAAGAATCAGCACGACGATGACGAGGCGACGCAGGTCCATCGGGAAAGAACCGCCAGGCCGCGTCTAGCCGGTACCCGGTAATCCCTGTCCGTTGGCGCCGGTGTCGCCGTAGCCGTTGCAGCCTTCCACCGAGCAGCCCAAATCGACATGAAGCATCCTCAGCCTGCGCGACTTCGCGGTGATGTAGTATTCCGCCGCATAAATGGTCCCGAAATGAGGAACGTAAATGCCATGCCCGCGCCGCGACATCCCGCGTGGAAGATTCTCGGGAATGTGCGCCAGCGTGCAGGCGAAGACGCCGTCATGCAGTGGCAGCTTGTTGCCTTTCTTCGGATACAACGCCAGCTCGTTCAACTCTTTCCGGATGGCGGCGTTGTTTTCGTACGCGTCGTTGAGCTTGTCCCAGGTGCTGAGCTCGCTAAAGAGCCCAACGGCGAGATGCAGATCCACCTCGTGTCCGGCGATGCGCAGACCGTCGAAGTGCGTCCCGTGCAGAATGAACGAACCCTGCGCCTCCTTGTCGTGTTTCGAAGTGAGCCGCGTCATCAGCCGGTCGCACCGCACGACGTTGAGCGTATTCAGATCCTCAATCACCACCGACGCGAGCGTGCCGTGAGCCTTGTCCTTTTCGCTATAGCTGCTCACCACTTGGCTCTCAAGCGACCCGATCGACAGATAATCCAGGTGCTTGAAATTCTCGACCCGCACCTTGCCGAATCCCGCTCCAATCGCCGAAGCGATCGAGGCCTGTAACGGCATCGTGTCGAAAACCGGCAGCGTAATCTGGCCCGATGCTCCAACCGCCTCTGTGTGATACAGAAAAGTTGTTCGTGACATGTTTTGAAAGTTAGCTTACTTGAATCGAAGTGTGAATGGGAAGCGCGCGAGCTCGGTATCTTTACCGGCTGCGTCGATTCCTTGCATCGCCAGGACGTATTTGCCGGCTGTAAGCTGGTGCGACGGAATCAGGATGTGAATCGCTTCTCCCGGCCCGCCGATGTTGACCGGTACCGTCGACTGCTTCGTACCGGCCGAATCCAGCAGCACCGCGCGATACGAAGAATACTCGCCATCCCAGGTTTTATCGAGATAGAGAGTATAAAACTTCGACGCCGCCGCGGGCGATACGACGGTTTCCTCGCCCCGCGCCTGCGCATACAGAGGATAGGCCGAAACCGCCTGCACGCTCTCATGCGGCGCGAACGCGCCATATCCGGCAAAGATGCCCGCAAAAATGCCAATGAGCAACGCTCCCAGCCCCATTGCCCATTGGCGGTTCCCAAAAAGAGGCGAAAACCCGCCCCACCAGCCCGCTTTGCTCTGTGGCACAGGCGCGCTGATAGGAACCGGGGCCAGATCCTGCTCGGCAAAAACGGCGCGAGCATTCTCCTGAAAAATGGTCAACGCCCTCAACTCCTCCGAGCACTGAGGACAATCGAAGAAATGCCGCTCGAATTCTTCGACCTCGGACACGGTCAGGTCGCCGAGCATGTATCGCTCAACAGCCTTCATATTTTCCGCATCCAAATGATCCATCTTTTCATCCGCCTCACGTAATTAATGTGTTTTCAACCAACCAGCCGTTTCATTCGCCCGCAATATTTCACTGCTGATCCCGCCCGTCCCTGTCCATCACGGCGCGAAACCGGATTTTCGCCCTATGCACCAGTACTCTCAGATAGTCGCGGGTTACTTCGAATCTTCTACAAACTTCGGCCTTATCCAGATCTTCCAGGAACACCGCGCGCAGAATGCGGCGGTCCTTTTCGGGTAGCTCTTCCAGTACGCTGCGTACCATATCCTTGCGCTCCCTGGTCACCACTTCGCTCTCCGGGTTCACGCTCCCGTCCACGTATTGATGCGCGTCCTCCGGCATCGCCGGATGCCTGGTGGAGGCGCGCAGCAGCTCCATCATTACGTTGATCGAGACCGAATGGACGTACGCCCCCAGCCTTTCCGGATGGTCCATCGACTTGTCGGAACGTAGAAAATTCAGTACCCGCAGAAATGTTTCCTGCCGGATATCGTCGATCAATTGCCAGGACCGAAGACGGTACCTGAGCGACAAGCGGATGGCGTTGCTGAAATGATGAACAAAATGCCGCTCTGTATCGGCGTCGCCCTGCCGAAGCCGGACTAGGTAGTCGTTGTCGAAGGGCGTCTTGCTCAAGAATTTTAGGATACTCCAGGCGAGTTAATCTAATAAGGTAGCCCCCATGCCGCTCTCCCGTTTCGACGATCTGACCCGGCGCTGGTTCACCGGCCGTTTCCCGACCGTTACCGAGCCACAGTTGCTCGGATGGCCGGAAATCCAGGCCAGACGCGACGTGCTGATCTCCGCGCCCACCGGATCGGGGAAAACGCTGGCGGCATTCCTGATCGCCCTGGACTCCTTGGTCCGGAAGTCCCGGTCGGGCGAGCTCCTCAATCAAACGGAGATCCTCTACGTCTCACCGTTAAAAGCCCTTTCCAACGACGTTCAGAAAAATCTTGACGTCCCTTTATCCGGGATCGCCGACCTCGCCGCGCAGGACGGCACTTTGCTCGCGCCCATTCGCACGGCCGTCCGCACTGGTGATACGCCGTCAGCCGAACGCCTACAAATGATGAAGCATGCGCCGCACATTCTGGTGACCACGCCTGAATCTCTCTTCATCCTCCTGACCTCGGAAGGCGGACGCCGCATGCTGCGCCGCGTCAACACGCTGATCCTGGACGAAATTCATGCCGTTGCCGGATCGAAGCGCGGTTCCCATCTGGCCCTATCGATCGCGCGGCTCGAAGCGCTCGTTGACGGACCTTTACAAAAGATCGGCCTTTCGGCCACAGTGAGCCCCATCGAACAGGTCGCGCAGTTCCTCGGGCGCGACCCCAAAATCGTCCAGATCGGCCATCGCCGAGCCATGGATCTGGCCGTCGAGGTGCCGCGCGATGAATTGAACTCGGTCGCCAGCAATGAGATGTGGAAGGACATCTACGACCGCCTGGCGAATCTCGCGCTGGAACATCGCACCACGCTGGTGTTCGTCAACACTCGCCGGCTTTCGGAAAAAGTCGCGCATCATCTTGCCGAACGCCTGGGCGAAACGGCTGTCCTGCCGCATCACGGAAGCCTTTCACGCTCGCTGCGTCTCGAAGCGGAGCAGCGTTTGAAACGCGGCGAGTTGCGCGCCGTTGTCGCCACTGCGTCGCTCGAACTCGGCATCGACATCGGCACGGTCGACCTGGTCTGCCAGGTTGGGTCGCCGCGCTCTATCGCCGCCGGGCTACAACGCGTGGGCCGCGCCGGTCACTGGGTTGGAGCCCTTCCTAAGGGCCGCCTCTTTTGCACCACTCGCGACGAATTGATCGAATGCGCGGCACTGGTCCGTGCGATTCGCGCCGGAATCCTCGACAAGATCGAGATTCCCTACGCGCCTCTCGATATCCTCGCGCAGCAGTTGGTCGCCACCACCGCCACCGGCGAATGGAAAGAGGAAGATCTTTTCGAGATGGTACGCTCGGCGTACCCGTATCGCGACCTGACCCGAAAAAGCTTCAACTCGGTGGTCGAAGTTCTCTCCGAAGGCATCGCCACGATGCGCGGACGCCGCGGCGCGATGCTGCATCGCGACCAGGTCAACGGCGTCGTCAAAGGCCGCCGCGGCGCGCGTCTCATCGCGATCACCAACGGTGGAGCGATTCCCGAAACCACGCAATATCAGGTGGTCGCCGAGCCCGAAAACACGCTGGTCGGTACGCTCGATGAAGACTTCGCCATCGAAAGCCAGTCGGGTGACATTTTCCTGCTGGGCACGACCTCATGGCGCATCAAGCGCGTCGAAAATGGCCGCGTCCGCGTCGAGGATGCGCACGGCCAGCCGCCGTCGATTCCCTTCTGGAACGGCGAAGCCCCCGGCCGGACGATCGAACTATCCCGCGAAGTAGCCCGCCTGCGAGAAGACATCTTCGCCGCCGGCCGTCAGTCAACCTCCGCCACCCCTCCCGAATCGTCAAAGCTGGAAGAAGAACCGCGACTATCAGGAGCGGTCAGCGCTGAGGTTTCGCAAGATGCGATGGCACTACTCCAACGCGAATGCTCCCTCGACCGCCGCGGCGCCGAACAAGCCGTCGAATACGTCAACGCGGGCCAGCGAGCCTTGGGCGTCATCCCCACCCAGGATGTCATCGTCGCCGAGCGATTCTTCGACGAAGGCGGAGGCATGCAGCTCGTCATTCATTCGCCCTTCGGCACGCGCATCAACCGCGCCTGGGGCCTGGCCCTGCGCAAGCGCTTCTGCCGGACGTTCAATTTCGAATTGCAGGCCGCCGCAACGGACAACGGCCTCGTGCTCTCTCTGAGCGACCAGCATTCCTTCCCTCTCGAACTGGTCTTCGATTTTCTAAAAACACCCACCGTCGAGCATGTCCTTACGCAGGCTATGCTCGATTCGCCTCTGTTCGGCGCGCGGTGGAAATGGAATGCGCAGCGAGCTCTCGCGGTCCTGCGCTTCGCCGGAGGCCACAAAGTTCCTCCGCCCTTGCAGCGTATGCGGGCCGACGATCTTCTTGCTGCCTGCTTCCCGGACCAAGTCGCCTGTGCTGAAAATCTGACCGGCGAAATTCGCATTCCCGATCATCCGCTGGTCAACGAGACCATCGCCAATTGCCTCGAAGAAGCGATGGATTTGAAGGGTCTCATCAATATACTGGATCGCATGGCCGACGGCACCCTCCGCACCGTCGCCATCGATACGCCCGAGCCCTCGCCCTTCTGCCACGAAATTCTCAACGCCAATCCCTACGCGTTTTTGGACGACGCGCCTCTGGAAGAGCGGCGCACGCGAGCTGTCATCATTCGCCGTACACTGAACACGGACGACGCAGCGGGCATGGGCGCCCTCGACCCCTTGGCCATCGCACAGGTGGCCGAAGAATCCTGGCCTGTTGTCCGCGATCCCGACGAGCTTCACGATGCGCTGCTGACGCTGATCCTTCTTCCGCCCGTCGGCGAGTGGCAATACTTCTTCGATCAACTTCGGGCCAAAGGTCGGGCGAGCGTCGTCGACGGCCACTGGGTGGCGACCGAGCGTCTCGACAAGACTGCCGATTACATCGCAATCCTCCGAGGCTGGATGGATTCCATCGGCCCGACGAGCACCGCGGCGTTAGCCGAACGCCTCAGCATGCCGCTGGTAGAGGTCGAAATCGCGCTGGCGCATTTGGAGGCCGAAGGGCAAATTCTCCGAGGCTCCTGGTGCTCTTCCGAACCGGAATTCTGCCACCGCCGCATCGTCGCGCGCATTCATCGCCTGACTCTCGGACGGCTTCGCAAGGAGATCGAGCCCGTCACCGCCGCCGACTTCATGCGCTTCCTCTGCCGCTGGCAGCACATGGCGCGCGGCACGCAACTGCACGGCGTCGACGGCCTGTTTCAGATCCTCAAACAACTGCAAGGCTACGAAATCCCGGCCGCGGCCTGGGAAGTCTCAGTTCTGCCGAAGCGCATCGCCGACTACGATCCCGACCTGCTCGACCAGCTCTGCCTCTCCGGCGAGATCGCCTGGGGCCGACTCTCGCCTCACCGCGCCTTCGATCCCGATTCGCCGACAAAACGCGTCCGCCCGACCCGCATCGCGCCCATCACATTTTTCCGCCGCGAGGATTTTTCGCTCCTGGCTGCCCCGCGCACCGAGACTCCTTTGTCCCATCAGGCGCGCGATGTGTTCGAAGCGCTCCAGAAGCGCGGCGCATCGTTCTTCGTCGAGCTGGTAAAATCCAGCGGACGGCTGGCGAGTGAAGTCGAAGATGCCCTTTGGGAGCTGGTCGCCGCAGGCCTGGTGACCGCCGACGGCTTCGACAATCTGCGCGCCCTGCTCGATCCTCAAAGGCGAGCGCGAGGCACCAGGCGTCCCCGCCACTCAGCCGGACGTTGGGCATTACTGGACAGAGCCGAAACGGAGTCCACCGATGTCGAGTTCTTCGCTAAACTCCTGCTCGACCGCTGGGGCGTCGTGTTCCGCGATCTTCTTGCGCGCGAGCCCCTGGCGCCCGCCTGGCGCGACCTTCTCGTCACCTACCGTAGAATGGAAGCGAGGGGCGAAATCCGCGGCGGCCGCTTCGTAACCGGATTCGTGGGCGAACAATTTGCGAAGCCCGAAGCCATCGACCTACTGCGGTCCGTCCGCCGCTCCCAGAATATGGGCGAAGAAGTCGACGTGGCGCTGGCAGATCCCCTGAACCTGACCGGCATTGTCATACCCGGCCCGCGCACCAGCGCGTTGACCCAAGGCTCCATCGTCATCGGCGGAATGCCCGTCGTGGCGCCGGTCGCCTTGGAGAACAGCTCCGTCTGACCCGAGCCCTACGCGTAAGAGTCTGTGTGAAAACTGCCACAAGAACGTGTGGGGCGGGCTATCAGCCGGCAGCCTGCTTCCAGCAGGCTTTTCGATGTTGCAAACAAGAGCCGCCCGGAGGGCGGCTGCCGGCTGATAGCCCGCCCCACAGTCTTGACACAACAGCATGGGGCTACCTCGGACCTTGGGTTCGCTTCGTCATTTTTGTGCCCTTCCAACCGCTCGGTCGAAAACACGGTGGAGCGGCTCTACCTCAAGCCTTGGGGATTCATCGCGATAAAGGGAGCCGCGGCCAACGGGAGCGGTCAGCATGAGAGTTTTCACGGTTCCTTGGGTTCGTTTTATTCGATCTCTATGTTATAGATCAGCGGTGAGTTATTCGTGGTCCAGCGGTATGACCGGAACCACCCCATCCGGCTTCACGGCGACCACCACTCCAGACGTCCTCCCCCGATAGATCACCACCAGCTTCTCTCTGTCCAGAAATGATTTCTCATACAATCCGTGGATTACATAAACCGGCTTGTCATAATGCTTGTCCGGCTCCACCAGTGTGAACTCCGAAAACGTCTCTCCTTTCGACATCACACGGTAGTAATTCAGTGGCGACAGATAAAACCCTGCCACTCCTACCTCCGTCACGCCGTAAACGTGGTTCAGGCGCGCCAGCACGGAATAGACCTGCTTCACATCCGCGTCGAAGTCGTATTCCCTGAAATACGTCAGCCGCAGGCACAGCACAAAGTAACACGCCAGGCAGATCAGGACAGAGGCGATCGCGCGCGCCAGCCATCGCGATACCGCCGATTGCGCCGGCGCCGCCGCGATGATGCCCGCGATGAGCGTGCACAAGGGCACCAGGTAAATCCCGGTGCGTCCCAGCGGTAACGGCAGCTTATCGAGGCGGAATGCCAGCCAACTCATTGCCATCGACAAAATAACAATGCCCGCCAGCGCGGCCGCGAATCTTCCCAGCCAACGCGTGCTCGCGTCCCGGAGCCAGGAGCCTTCGAGGCGCGTCACCACCAATTGGCACGCGCACAAAACTCCCAGCACGGGCAGTAGCGCCGGCTTCAGGAAGTTCATGAGCCAGTACAACCCGGAATCCCGGAACCCCGGGTCCAGTTGATAAAGCGAGGATTGCACCAGGCTCCGGGTCATTTCACTGAACGAATGCGCGCCCCACCACAAATCCTCCCGCCTCCAGTGCGCCAAAGGATATCCGCAGATCAGCAGGGCCACAAACAAGCCCGGCAGCGTGCACCATTCCACCACGCGCTTGATCGATTCGCCTTCGCGCCTGCGCATCGCCCAGCCCAAAATGCCCGTGTACGCCGCCAGATCTGCAAATGCAAACGAGAAATTCGAAGTGAACGACAACCCCAACGCCAGCGACGCCCAGTTGCAGCACTCCCTCAGCGGAGGTTCGCCTTTCACCCGGTGCCACACCGGCACCGCGATCGCCGCCAGCAGAAACGCGTCCGCCAGGCTATAGCCGCGCGCGGCCACCATAAAATCGCAAATGAATGGATTATAAGTCAGACAAATAAATAGACAAAGCTGCAGGCGGAATTGACTTGTAATGCTCCGGCATAAGAAATAACACGTGAACACATAGACAATCGCGCCCAGGAGAGCCGGCGCGCGCAAGGTGATAATGGACGTGCCGAAAGCGCGTGTCGTCATCCACATCAGCAGCGTGTTCAGGACGTGGTTGTTCGAGAACGGGTAGAAAACATAGCCCGCCGAACGGGCTACGAACCAGAAATAGGTGTCCGCCTCGTCGAGCGTGATCGCCTGCACCGAGGCGCGGAGGATCGCCCAGAAAATTGCGAAGGCGCCGGCCACGATGAGACAGATGTCCTCGAATACACGTCTATTTACAAGCGTCATAAGAGTGTTCCTATTTGACACAGGGTGTGTGTTATTTTTGCGACAGGAGGGACAGAACGCGGGAAGTAGACGCCCAATTATGCGGATAAATGGATAAAATTGTCAAGATATTTTAATTTCGGTACAATCGTCACTTGCGCCACTTCTTCCGCCGCGATATTCCCGCCCTGACTCGCATCCTGCTGGTCGAGAGCGGCTCGCGCCATTTATTCGATACGCTGATTCCGAAGCTGTTTCAAATGTTCGGCGACGGCATCGATATCGATCTGGTCACCTGCTTCGCGGGAGTACCCGAGAGGTTCCATGGAACCGTCTACCGCGTCACCGATTACACAGATCCGGCGAGCCGCGCGCGGCTGCTGGCTAAATTGAAGACCCGCGAATACGAAGCCATCGGCATTATTTGCGCTGCCGAGCCGATCATGACCAAGTGGAAATGGTGGCTGGCGGCGAAAATCCCTGCTAAGCTGTTCGTGGTCAACGAGAATTGCGATTTCTTCTGGGCCGATTGGGGCCAGTGGCGCATGATTCTGCACTTCATGCTGTTTCGCGCGGGCCTTACGGGAGCCACCGCGGTTCCGGCCATCGCGCGTCTGTTATTCTTCCCGGTAACGCTTGCGTATCTGCTTCTCTACGCGGGCGCGGTGCACCTACAAAGGAAAATTCATGAAAGCCGTCTACATTGAACAAACCGGCGGACCTGAAGTCCTCAAATACGGCGATATGCCGGCGCCGGAGCTCGCTCCCGGGCATGCGCTGGTAAAAGTCGCGGCCTCGGGGGTCAACTTCATCGACACGTATCATCGCAGTGGATTGTACAAGTTACCGCTGCCGGCAATCTTAGGGTCGGAAGGAGCCGGTACCGTCGAAGCGGGCACATTGTTCAAGAAAGGCGATCGCGTCGCCTGGGCCATGCCGCGTGGCTCGTACGCTGAATATGCGTTAGTGCCGGAGTCGTCTTTGGTCGCGCTGCCCGATGCGGTCAGTTTTCAGGATGGCGCCGCGGCGATGCTGCAAGGCATGACGGCTCATTATCTTGCGTATTCCACCTATCCGTTGAAAAAGGGCGATACGGCATTGATTCACGCCGCGGCGGGAGGCACCGGCAGGTTGCTGGTGCAGATGGCGAAACTCGCCGGCGCGAGGGTGATCGGCACGGCAGGCTCGGAGGCGAAAGCGCAGCTGGCTCGCGAAGCCGGCGCCGATGAAGTGATCCTCTACTCGACTGAGGATTTTGTCGCGGAAACCAGGCGGCTGAGCGGGGGAAAAGGCGTCGACGTGGTGTACGATTCGGTCGGCGCCACCACTCTTATGAAGAGCCTGGATTGCTTGCGTCCAAGGGGAATGGCGGTGTCGTTCGGGCAATCGAGCGGCGCGGTACCTCCGTTCGAACCGCTGTTGCTGGCGCAAAAAGGGTCGCTTTTCTTCACGCGGCCGGTGCTGTCCCATTATATTTCCGAGAGGAAAGAGCTCGATTGGCGCGCCGGCCAGGTTTTTCAGTGGATTGCGGAGAAAAAGCTGGTCCTGCGGGTGGAACACATCTACCAGCTTGCCGATGCGGCGCGGGCACACAGGGATCTGGAAGGAAGGAACACGACCGGAAAGCTGGTGCTGCTTATTTGACGTCAAGCAGGACGATGGCCTGCGCTTCGGCCGATTTTCCTTCGCCGACGGGGCCGACGCGCTCTGCGGTCTTGAATTTCACGGAAACCTGGCTGACGTCGACATCCATTGTCTGGGCGAGCGCTTCGCGGATGTCGAGCCGAAAATCCTTCAGCTTCGGGCGTTCTAGAATCACGGTCGCATCGACATTCACGATTTCGAAGCCATGGCCGCGAACGGTCCAGGCGGCGAATTTGAGAAACTCCTTGCTATCTCCGCCTTTCCATTGAGGATCGTTATCGGGGAAATGCATGCCGATGTCGCCTAGAGCCGCCGCTCCCAGCAAGGCGTCGGTGATGGCGTGCGAAAGGATGTCGGCGTCGGAGTGCCCGTCGAGGCCGAATTCGGAAGGAATCGACACGCCGCCGAGGATGAGCGGGCGGCCCGCGGCCAGCCGGTGGACGTCCCAGCCTTGCCCGATTCTCAAGCGGGCTTTCCCGCCGTTTCCTCGTCCAGAAACAGGCGCGCCAGTTCCATGTCGGTCGGCTTGGTGATTTTGATGTTGCGGTCGCTGCCTTGGACGACGCTGACTTCGACTTGTTCCAGACGTTCGACCAGGCTCGATTCATCGGTACCGGCAAAACTGTCTTCGCGGGCCAGGTCGAACGCTTTTTTGAGCAGCTCGAAACGAAACACCTGAGGCGTTTGCGCCAGCACCAGGTGTTCGCGGGGCAGGGTGGCGCGGATTTTATTTTTATGGACGCGCTTCACGGTGTCGACCGGAACGATGCCGACGATGGCCGCTCCGGCGATGGAGGCTTCGGCGATGACCCGTTCGACGAGCGACGGCTCGATAAAAGGACGGACGGCGTCATGCACGGCGACGAGTTCTGTATCGGGGGCGAGCGTGGCGAGAGCGTTCTCGACCGACTGTTGGCGGCTATCGCCACCGGCGACGAATCGGACGGGTTTGACGGGATGTTCCTGGAGGACGAGGCCGCGGGCCCAGTCGAGATCCTCGGCGCGGAGAGCGACGACAATTTCCGAAACGGAGTTGCATTGCAAAAATTTGCGGATGGTGTGAATGAGGATCGGCGCGCCGTCGAGCAGCATAAACTGCTTGCGGCTGATGCCGGACTTCTCCCTTCCCATGCGCGTGCCGAGGCCGGCGGCCGGGAGGATGACGGAAACTTTCATAAATGAAGTTTGATTTTAGCGTACATCGAAGACGCCGGCTGAAGCCGACGCTGCAAGCTGAAGCTCGCGCCACCCAACATGTCAGGCGTTGGTGCCGGTGACGGGGGCGGCGGCGTGTTCGCGGGCGGGGGTGCGATCCTTTTCGTGAACGGCGTGGGTGCGTTCGTCGAAGCGGCCGAAGATCATTTTTCCGGCGGTAGTTTGCAGCACGCTGGTGACCGCAATGTCGATGGTCTTCGAAATCATTTTGCGCGCGTTGTCGACCACCACCATGGTGCCGTCGTCCAGATAGGCGACGCCCTGATTGTATTCTTTTCCTTCTTTGAGGATGAAGACGCGCATGAGTTCGCCGGGGAGGACAACCGGTTTCAGGGCGTTGGCCAGGTCGTTGATATTCAATACTTGAACGCCGTGGAGCTGCGCGACTTTATTCAGATTAAAGTCATTAGTGACGATTTTCGAGTCATACACCTTGGCAAGTTCAATCAATTTCATGTCAACATCGCGGACATTGGGGAAGTCATCCTCAAAGATCTGAATGTTCAACTGCGGCATCTTCTGGATGCGCTGGAGAACGTCGAGGCCGCGGCGGCCGCGGTTGCGCTTCATGGAATCGGAAGAATCGGCGACGAGCTGCAATTCGCGCAAGACGAATTGAGGGATGACGAGGGTGCCGTCGACGAAGCCGGTTTCGACGATATCGGCGATGCGGCCATCGATGATGACGCTGGTATCGAGAATCTTGAAGACGGTCTTCGGAACTTTTTCGGCGCCGAACAGGCCGCCGAACGCCGCCAGGTTCAGAGTTTCCCCTTTGGCCGCTCCGACGACCAGGCCGCAGTACATCATCCAGCCGAGAACCACGACCTCAACAAAGGGAACGGTCGCGTCGCTGGAGGGCACGGCATGGCCAAGGACGAGTGAAATGAGAAATGCACCGAAAATCCCGAGCACGCTACCAACAGCGGCGCCAATCAAACGCGTGAGGCTCACCCGCTTGATGCGGATCTCGAAGAAGACAACGCAGAGCCCGGCCCCGGCCCCGACGGCGGCAGCCACGGGCCCGCTAAGATTGAACGGCTTCAGGAAGAAGGCCGCGCAACCGAGAACGGCAATAAATAAGACGCGAATGACGAGAAGATCATTCAAGGATCACCTTCCCTTCGGGCTGTGCTCCGCTTCCATCACCCGTTTGGACACAGTCCCGCCCGTTTTTTTTTCGGCAAATTAATACTTCAATTCTTAGCGCGCTAGTATATCATCATTTGTCAAGGGTGAATGTCAGTGTGTGTGTTCGGGGATTGGAGACAAAATGAACTTTCCCAAGTTCTGGGCACGGGGAAAATCGGGCGCTTTCGCGGTTTGGCGCTCCTCCGACACTAGCGTCAACGAAGCGAGAGAAGCCGCGCAGGCGGCAGCGGAGCGGTTGGCCGCGCTATTCGAGGCCGATAATCTGCCCGACGAGAAGTATGGATACGGGAACCGCCCCATGAGGGAGCCCGTGCTCAAGGAGATGCGAAATGCGGCGGGTGAACTGTCGGCGGCCGTGACCCGGAATTCGTACGGATGCCAGGTGTTGAATACCACCGGCGCTCTGTTCGTGGACATCGACTTGCCGGAGCCGAAGAAGAGCGGCGGCATGTTCGGGTCCTTGTTCGGAAAGCGCGCTGAACCGGAGGACCCGGCGAAGACCGCGATGGCCAAGGCCGGCGCGTGGGCGCAGGCGCATCCTGGGTGGAACTGGCGCACTTATCGCACCAGGGGAGGGCTGCGGCTGCTGGCGACGCACGCGTTGTTCGACCCCTCCGATCCGGTGTGCGAACAGGTATTCGACGGCGGTCGATGCGGATCCGTTATATCGCAAACTGTGCCAGACGCAGAAGTGCTTTCGCGCGCGGCTGACGCCGAAGCCGTGGCGATGCAGGATCGGGCATCCGCCCGCGCGGTGGCCTTTTGCAGACGCGGGCGAGGAGCAGGCGTTTAAGAACTGGGATTCGGGATACAAGGCCGCCTGCGGGTCAAAAGCGACGTGTCAACTGCTGGATCAGGGGTCGGGCGTGGTGCACGCGGAATTAGGCGAGATCGTCGCGCTGCATGATGAGACGACAAGGGCGTCGTGGCAGGGGCTGGAGCTGGCTTGAGATTTATGAAAGAATGGCTCGATGCGGAATTCGTCTGCCCTGGTTGTACTGGCGGCCGCCGCGTTCGGGCAGTTACCGCCCTCCGATCAGCGGGTCGCGGATCTGACGCAGTTGATTGAGCGGAAGCCGGACTTCGCGGCAGCTTACTATGCGCGGGGTGTGTTGCAGCTGGGAGCGGGTCAGTACATGACCGCTGAACAGGATTTTTCCAAGGCGATCGAACTGAGGCCGGATGCCGCTGCCTACGCAAGCCGCGCGCAGGTATACGCTGCGACCAAGCGTTACGACCAGGAAATCGCGGACTTGAGTCAGGCGATCGGCCTGAAGCCCGGCAACTTGAGTTATTATCTTCACCGCGCCGACGCCTACCGCGCGAAAGGAGACTGCGAGCCGGCGATTGCGGATTACAGCGAGGTGATTCGCCGCGCGCCGAGCGAGGCAGCCTATAGCGGACGAGCGGCGTGCCGCACGCAGTCAGGAGATGCCGCGGGTGCGGCGGACGACGAGCGCGCGATCGAGCAGATGAAGGCCGGAAATGTACCGCCGGTTCCGTTTGCGCCCATTCCGAGTCCACCGCCTCGAGGAGTTGTGCCCACGGGCGTCGGAGGCGGCATCGGATCGGGTCGGGGTGGGGGCGAGGGATGGAAGCTCCCCGCGGCCGGTCCCTCCCCGGTAAACGTCTATCGCATCGGCCGAGGGGTTTCTCAGCCGTCGATCCTTTTCAAGATCGAGCCGGAGTATTCAGAAGAAGCGCGCAGGGCGAAGTGGCAGGGGCCCGTGACGCTTTCCGTTGTAGTGTCCGAATTCGGCGAGGTGACGGACGTAAAGGTCTTGAGGTCTCTGGGTTTGGGACTCGATGAGGAAGCGACGGAAGCGGTTCAGAAATGGGTGTTCAAGCCCGGGCAGAAAGACGGGCAGCCTGTGGCGGTTTATGCGACGATTCAAGTCACGTTTCACCTGCTGTAGCTATTGGTTCGAGGCGTCGGCGGGGGTGGAGCGCGGGCTTTCGTTGCCCTTCAGGTCGACTGCCGAGACTTCGTAGCGATATTTCTTGCCGGCCTCGATTTTGCTGTCGCTGAAGGTGGGCGCGGGGACTCCTTCGGCGATTTTTTCGAAGGGACCGCCGTCGGTGGAGCGGTAGACGTTGTATCCCTTGAAATCCTTTTCCGTATTGCGGGTCCAGGCGAGTTCAATAGTGTTGACGCCCAGAATCGCGGTCAGAGCGCCGGGGACGGCGGGCGGGAACGTATCGGTGGGGGTGATGGTCACAGGCGCGGAGACTTCGCTGCCGTGCAGATCGTCGGTGATGGCCTGGACCCGATAACTGTAGGTCTTTGCGTACTCCGTGGTGTCGTCGATAAATTCTGCGCGGTCCGATTCACCGAAGCGTTCCGGAGTTGCTTCGCCGATGGCGCGGAAGATCCGGTATTTCGGGGCGGAACCCTGCCAGGTGAGTTTGACGCCCGGCTCGACGTTGTCCGCTTTGAAGACCGCGGGCGTGGCGAGAGGTGGATGTACGGACAGGAGCTTCACGGTGGCCCACTGCGCGGGCTTTCCCTTGGGTCCGACAGCGCGGACGGAGATGAGGACCTCCTTATTGAGCCAGTCGGCGACGGGGATCTCCTTCGTGAACGGGCCAGGCGCGGGAGACGCCACCGGGTAGGGTTTCGCCGATTTGGCCCACTCTTCAGTGGAAAACGGATTGACGCTGGGGCCGACGCGTACTTCGAGCGAGCGCACGTTCCGGAGGGGGTTTCCTTCGGTGGTGAGATCGGGGAGTGTGAACTCGACCAGGATTTTGTCTCCATATTCGACGGCGTTGACGTAGGGGACGGCTTGCGGGATGTCGAGCAGAGGGGGCAGGACGGGGCCGATGTAGCCGCAGCCGGACAACGCGAAGATAAATACGGCCGCCGATGAACGCGGATGAACGCGGATTAAGAAGCGAGGCATTCTTTTAAAGAATGTAGCGGCTCAGATCCTGATCCTTGACGATGTCGGCTAGCTGTTTGCGCACGTAGACGGCATCGACTTTCACGTTTTTCTTTTTCAGATCGGGGCCGTCGAAGGACACGTCCTCGAGCAGCTTTTCGAGAATCGTATGGAGGCGGCGGGCGCCGATGTTTTCCGTCGTTTGATTGACCTGCGCGGCGAAGGAAGAGATTTCTTTCAGCGCGTCCTCTGTGAAGGCGATCTTGATTCCCTCGGTATCGAGCAGTGCCTGATACTGCTTGATGAGCGCGTTTTTCGGCTCCTTCAGAATGCGAATGAAATCGGCTTCGGTGAGCGACTTCAATTCGACGCGGATGGGGAAGCGGCCTTGCAATTCCGGGATAAGATCGCTGGGCTTCGAGACGTGGAACGCGCCGGCGGCGATGAACAGAATGTGATCGGTGCGGACGAAGCCGTAACGCGTGTTGACGGTGGTTCCTTCGACGATGGGGAGAATGTCGCGCTGCACGCCTTCACGGCTGACGTCGGGGCCGTGGCCGCCTTCGCGGCCGGCGATTTTATCGATTTCGTCGAGGAAGATGATGCCGCTGCGCTCCACGCGCTCGATGGCGACACGCGTGACCTGATCCATGTCGACGAGCTTCTGCTCTTCCTCTTGCACGAGGTAATCGAGCGCCTCGCCGACGCGCATTTTGCGCTTGCGCGTGCGTCCGCCAAACAAGCCGGGAAGGACGTCCTTGAGGTTGATGTCCATTTCCTCAATGCCCGTGGCGGTGGTGACTTCAAACGAAGGGCCGCGTTCCTTGACGTCGATTTCCACCATGCGGTCGTCCAGTTTTCCGGCGCGCAGTTTCTCGCGCAGCTTTTCGCGGGTACGGTCGGCGCTATCGGTGGCTTCGGGCTGTGCGGGCATCAGAAGGTCGAGCAGGCGCTCTTCGGCGTTGCGCTCGGCGCGCTCACCCACCTCGTTGAGGCGTTCCTCGCGGACCATGTCGATGGAGATTTCGACCAGATCGCGAATCATGGATTCGACGTCGCGGCCGACGTAGCCGACTTCGGTGAACTTGCTGGCTTCGACCTTGAGAAAAGGCGAATTGGCGAGCTTGGCGAGGCGGCGGGCCAGCTCGGTCTTGCCGACTCCGGTGGGGCCAATCATCAGGATGTTTTTCGGCATCACCTCCTCGGCCATTTCCGGTTCGAGCTTCTGGCGCCGGATGCGGTTGCGCAAAGCGATGGCGACGGCGCGCTTGGCGTCGGCCTGGCCGATGACGTACTTGTCGAGCTCGCGGACAATTTCACGCGGCGTCAGCTCATCGAGCACGGGCAGATCGTCGGCGGCCTGCGAGGGAAGGTAGATCACCATCAGCCGAGCTCCTCAAACACGAAGTTGTCATTAGTATAGATGCACGTTTTGCCGGCGATGGTCATGGATTTTTCGACGATTTCGCGCGCGGAGAGATTAGTGTTTTCAAAAAGCGCGGTGGCGGCCGATTTCGCGTAGGCGCCGCCGGAGCCAATGGCGGCGATGGCGTCGTCGGGATCGATGACGTCGCCGGTGCCGCTAACGATGTAGGTGGCGCCGATATCGGCGACCAGGAGTAGAGCTTCCAGATGGCGCAGCATGCGGTCGGTGCGCCAGTCCTTGGCCAGCTCGACGACCGAGCGCGCAAGGTTGCCGTTATGCTGTTCCAGCTTCGATTCGAAGCGGGCGAAGAGGGCGAAAGCGTCGGCAGTGGCGCCGGCGAATCCGGCGACGATTTTTCCGTTATAAAGGCGGCGGAGCTTTTTGGCCGAGGCTTTCAGGACCTCAGAACCCTGGGTGACCTGTCCATCGCCGCACATCACGACTTTGCCGTCGCGCCGGACACAGAGGATGGTGGTTGATCGAATTTTGACTTTTTTCGGCACGAACCTTCAGTTTGGCACACTCCCATCCGATTTTACGTTTCTAATAGATTATGGTGCGAGAGAACCTGACAGCCCTTTTGTTGCTTTACGTACGTCCGGTGGCGGCGATCAGCCGGATTCTGGATCACGGGCGGCTGTGGTTCGCGATTGCGGCGGCGGTTCTGGTCTCGGTGGCCCTGCACTCGTCCGACTTTAGGGCCCTCGAGCTGGCTCAGGAGCGCGCGAATCTGAAGACCTTGAGGACGCGGGAGATTCTCAAGAAGGCGTCACAGGATCGGCCTCTGCCTCCGGATGTCCAGAAGATGGTGGAGGAAACGGAGCAGGAAGCGAATCACCTATCGCCCGTGTCCTTCGTGGGGGACGCCGTGGCGCAGTTCGCCTCCTACGATTCGTGGAGTTTCTTCTCGGCGATCTGGGCGATCGCGGTGGCGATGGTGCCGGGGATTATTGTGCTGCGCGCCGTGACCGGATACGGAAGCTTCAGCGTGCTGATGCGGCGGGACTATCTCTCACTGCTGATGTGCACTTTGCTCTGCTGGTCGGCGGTGTACCTATTGTTGGCCATCGCGCAAGGAGTTGTATCGTATGGTAGCGGAGGGCACGCGTCGATTCATCTGATCGCGGTGTTCGCGGTTGCCGGTCTGTATTTTCTGGGGTTGACGACGCTGGCGATCCGCACGGCCCTGGGGACGGAGTTGGGGTCGGCGATCGGGCTCACGCTGGCGGGGTCGGCGGCGGCCGTCGTGGGAGCGGGGTTCTTCGGGGTGGTCGGATCGTCGATGTACTTTCTGGCGTCGCCATTTATCCTCTACTACGCGTGGCGGATGCTGGGGTCTGAGGTGTCGTCGCTAGGCGACGGGTTGCGGACCAGGCAGCATTTGCGGCAGCAGATGGAGATCGCGACGACGAATCCGCGGGACGCGGACGCACATTATCAGTTGGGGCTGATTTATCAGCAACGGCGGCAGTATACGGAGGCAATCGCACGCTTTCAGAAAGCGATCGAGATCGATCCCACGGAAGCGGACGCGCAGTTTCAACTGGGACGGATCGCGCGGGAGCAAGGGAGGTTCGACGATGCGATCCGGTTTTTGAAAACGGCGGCGGGATTGAACGAAAAACTGTCGTCGGGTGAAGTGTGGCGGGAGTTGGGCGCGGCATATTTCGGCGCGGCCCGATTCGAGGAGGCAGCCGCGGCGCTTCAGAAGTACACTGAGCGGCGCTCCTACGATCCCGAAGGCCTTTATTGGTATGGGAAGACGCTGGCCGCGCTGGGCCGGGCGGCGGAGGCGCGCGATGCGTTCGGACAATGCATCGAGGCCGTCGATACCATGCCAAAGCATCGCCGGGCGGAGGTTCGCAGGTGGAAGGGCCTTGCTAAAACGGAACTGAAAACGGTAATGATTTCCCGGTGACGGAGCGGAATCCGGCGAGGCGCACCAGCGGCCGGTCCTTATAAGAGACGAGCGGCATCAGGCCGCGGTCGATCAACGCGAGGACCTGCGTTTCGGTCATGAAAAACTCTCCACAGGGCGTCATGATCCATTCCGAGTCCTTTTTATAGGTGTGTGCAGGCAGATGGTCGATGTTGAGATCGTCCGCGTCGGCGCGCGCCAGGATGGTCAGGCAGGCTAGCGCGGCGTTGCCCCACAGATAATGCTGGTGCACCGGCGCCCCAGACATTTCTTCATAAGCGAACGAATCAATGGGGCTGCTGTGCGATCCATAAGGCAAGCGCAGCAGGAGGCGCGGAAGCGCGAGGCCCACGTAGGAAGCTTCGGGGATGTCGCGGAACAGCTCCGACGAAATTGCGGGTGATCCCTGCGCCAGATACGGCACATGCGCATCCGCGGCGACCAACGCGACGCGGACCAGCAGTTCGAGTTGAGCCTCATCAAACGAATGAAGAGCGATGGCCGCGGTCCAGCGCCGCGAATGCAGCAGCGTGTAAAGACGCGTGGCGCGGAGATTATCGGAAGCCAGCTCGGCGGCGAGATCCTCTTGCGAGAACTGCACGATGTGGAGGCGCGCGGCAGCGTCATCCATCTGGCGGATGGCGAAATCCAGGCCACGCCACGCGGATTCGAGCGCCTGAAATCGCGGATGGTGAAGCATCAAGTTCATCCGCTCCGTTAACGCGGCGGACGGGTCCACGCTTTTTTTCGGCGGCGCAGCGTGCGCGCGCCCGAGCTCCTTCACATACTCGTCGAAGGGATCGCTTTCCCCGGCAATCTGCTCGAGCAGGCTGGTTGGACGGAGAAGCGTTTCGATGTCGGGTTTGGGCGACGCAGGCCCGGGCTCCGGCTCCGGCTCCGGCGCTGTGTGTGAGGCCATGTCGAAGCGCTGATACAAGCGGTCGGGATGAAAATCGTCGAGATCGCGGATGCGCATGCCGCCGGCCGAGACCTGGAGGATCGACATAATGTTGTTCAGATTGTCGCGATCGACGGCAAGCGGCTCGGCAACGCGGCCGCCAAAGTCGCCGAGGACGAGATATCGAGCGGGCTCGTCGGCCGAGGCCACGATTTTCGAGCGGCGCGGCGCGACATCAAGTTCGATCATGGGGTGATTATACTGTCAACAATAAGTTCCCTGCGCGGTCGACCCGGAATTTCCATTTAGGAGGCACCAGGGTGGTGGACCCGTAGTCGAGGACCAGGGCCGGGCCTCGTCTGGATCGATCGGCGAGTTGCTCCCGCTTCCAGGCGTCCACTTTTTTCCAGCTTCCGCCGGCCCAGACGCGCCGTAGCTCCGGTTTTCCGCCCTTCCTGGACCCGCTGCGGATGAGTTTCGGTTTTTCGAGCGTCGTGCGGGCGCGGACGCGAATCGTGACAATTTCGACGTCGCGATCGGGATTGGCATAGCCGTAGATTTTCTCGTGCTCGCGATGAAACAGCGGCGTGGGATCGCCGTCGTTCCAGGGAACGTTTAGCTCGTAGCTCTGCCCGCGATAGCGGAGATCGGCGGTGCGCTCGATGTCCGCACCAGGCGATTCGCGGCGGGCGCGGCGCTCCAGCATCGCGAGTGCTTTGCCTATGTCGCGCCGGCCGAGCACACCCGCCGCGTAATCGCGCACAGCATCGGCCATCAACATGCCGAGCGCGGAGAGCGCGCCAGCATATTCGGGCACGATCACTGTGCGCATGCCCAATTCCTCGGCGATTTCGCACGCGTGCAAGCCACCGCAGCCGCCGAAGGCGACCAGCGCGAAATCGCGAGGATCGTGGCCGCGTTCGACGGAAACCACGCGAATAGCACGTTCCATGTTCGCGTTGGCGACGCGCAGCATGCCGGCCGCGGCCGACGCACGGTCGATTTTCAGACGCTCCGCGATTCTATCCACCGCCGCTGCCGCGCGATCGGCTTCGATGGTCATGGCGCCGCCCAAAAGCTGCTCCGCGCCGATGCGCCCCAACACGACGTGCGCATCAGTCACCGTCGCATCCGTGCCTGTACCGTAACATGCCGGCCCGGGATCCGCGCCCGCGCTTTCCGGTCCGACGCGCAATAAGCCGCCCGCATCGACGCGCGCGATGGAGCCTCCACCCGCGCCCACAGTGTGGATATCAAGCATCGGCACGCGGATCGGATAGCCGTTGACCGAGGCTTCGGTGGTGTGGCGGGTGACTCCGTCAACGAGGCTCACATCGGTGGATGTGCCGCCCATGTCGAATCCGAGCACACGCGTGAACCCGCTGGCGCGCGCAGTTTCGAGCGCACCTACCAATCCGCCGGCGGGACCGGAGAGCACGGTGCGCACCGCATGCTTACGCGCATCGCGGGCCGAGAGAAACCCGCCGTTCGATTGCATGATCGCGATGCGGCGCCCTTGCGGCGAGCGTTCGAGCTGGCCCAGATAACTCTCCATCAACGGGCCAACGTAGGCGTTTACCAGCGTGGTCGAGCCGCGTTCGTACTCGCGAATTTCGGGACTAATTTCATGCGACGTGCAAAGGTACACCCCTGCCAAGGCCAGCGCCTTTGCCGCCGCGCGCTCATTCGTTGAGTTTTGATATGCATGTAGAAAACAGACGGCAATGGACCTGGCGCCGGATTTCTTCAACCGCGCCGCCACGCGCTTCCATTCGGCTGCGGACGGCCGTACCGCGATCGAGCCGTCGAAATAGACTCGCTCCTTCACGCCGAAACACATCTCGCGCGGCACCAGAAGACGGCGAGGGGCGGGCATCAGGTTGTACAGCTCGGTGCGATTCTGACGGCCGATCTCGATGAGATCCTCAAACCCCGCAGTCGTCACGAAGGCTGTTTTCGCGCCTTTGCGCTCCAGCAGCGCATTGGTGGCGACGGTTGACCCATGCACCACTTCCGCCCTGATTTTGCCGGCTGCCCGCTCGATTCCGGCTAAGATTACCGCGGCCGGCGCGCGCGGGTTCGAACGAATTTTGAAGGTCGTCAGCCGCCCTTCGTCATCTAAAACGAGGAAGTCTGTAAATGTTCCACCCGCGTCGACCCCGATGCGCATACGTAATTCATCATACTGAGATCGGTGATTGTCCTTCGCGGAGTTTCCAAACAATTCGACGGCAAGCGGAAGGTGACGGCGCTGGAACACGTCGACCTGAACATTGAGCGCGGCGAAATGGTGGCCATCGTCGGGCCGTCGGGCTCGGGCAAATCGACGATGCTGAACCTGATCGGTGCGTTGGACCATGCGACCGAAGGCGAGATCGAGATCGACGGCAAGGCTTTGTCGTCGTTGAGCGACGACGACCTAACTCGCGTACGGCGCGACAAGATCGGGTTCATTTTTCAATTTTTCAATTTGCTGCCGACGCTGACGAGCCTCGAAAATGTTTCGCTGCCTTTGCATCTGCGCGGCTGGGCGCGCAAGGAAATCGACGCACGAGCCCGCGAGTTGCTGACGCTGGTGCAGCTCGGCGCGCGTCTCGATCATCTTCCCGATGAGCTGTCCGGCGGGGAGAGGCAGCGCGTGGCCATCGCGCGCGCGCTGAGCGTGTATCCACCGGTACTGCTGGCCGATGAGCCGACCGGAAACCTGGACACCGCCACAGGCTGCGAGATTTTGAAGTTGATTCACGACCTGCACCAGCGCTTGGGCGCGACCGTGCTGATGGTGACGCACGACGCCGCGGTCGCTGAAAGCTGCGAGCGGACCATCCACATCCGCGATGGAAAGATACACGAGGACCTCCGCCGGTGATTCTGCTGCGGCTCATCAGTTGGCCTTACGCGCGCAAGCATCTGCTGCGTTGTTTTTTGACGATTCTCGGAATCGTGCTGGGCGTTGCGGTGTTCGTTGGCATGCACACCGCGAATCAAAGCGTGCTGGCCGCGTTCCGACAAACCATCGACCGGATTGCCGGTTCGACGCAGCTTCAGGTTTCGGCGGGCGAGCCCGGCCTTGACGAATCCGTGCTCGAGACAGTCGAGAATCTTTCCGAAGTGCGCGCTGCCGCGCCGGTGATCGAAGCGACGGTGCAGTTCGGCAAGGGCAATCTGCTGATCCTCGGCGTGGATATGCTGGGCGACCGCAACCTGCGGAGCTACGACCTGGAGAATACCGACGAGGCCATCGACGACCCTTTGGTGTTCCTCGCGCAGCCCGATTCGCTGCTGATCACGAAATCATTCGCCGTTGAGAATGGTTTAACTCTCAACAGCCGCGTTCCCATGCGGACCATGGAGGGCGACCGCGTGTTCACCGTGCGCGGCATCATGAAGCCCGGCGGCTTGGCCAGCGCGTTCGGAGGCAATTTGGCCATCATGGACATTTACGCGGCACAGAAAGTCTTCGGCCATGGCCGCAAGTTCGACCGCATCGACATTGCGTTGCAGGATGGCGTGGGGCTTAACGACGGCCGCGCGAAATTGCAGCGGGCGCTGGGCCCCGGGCTCGATGTGGATCTCCCCAGTTCGCGCGGCGAGCAGTTTGAAGCGACCTCTCGCGTCTACTCCCTGGGATCGAACGTCACCAGCATGTTCGCGCTGTTCATCGGAATGTTCATTATTTACAACACCTTCGCCATCGCGGTGACGCAGCGGCGAAGCGAGATCGGAATTCTGCGCGCGCTGGGCGCCACGCGTTCGCAGATTCGCACCTTGTTTCTCGCCGAAAGCGCAGTCGCCGGATTGGTGGGAACGCTGGCGGGCGTGGGCTTCGGCATCGCGATGGCGCGGGCGATGGCCGGATATATAGGCACGCTACTGGCGGACGTGTACGGCATCGCGCAGCAGGCGGAACATATCGCGATCGATCCCTGGCTGATCGGCGCGGCAGTCGCCATGGGAGTCGTCACCAGCCTGATCGCCGCGGTGATTCCCGCGCGCAGCGCCGCCGGAGTCGATCCGGTGAAGGCTTTGCAGAAGGGCCGCTATCAATCGATGAGCGAGGGCGAAAATCGGACGCGCAGAAGGTGGGCGCTGGCTTGCGCAGTGGTGTCGGTCGCGACGCTGACGCTCAATCGAAATTCCATCGTCTTTTATGGAGGCTACCTGCTGGCGGTGCTGGCCGCGGTGCTGTTGTCGCCCGCGTTGGCGCATTGGCTGGCGCAGGTCTTGCGACCCGCGTTCACGTGGATTCACCCCGTGGAAGGCACGCTCGCCGCCGATAGCCTGATTCAGGCGCCGCGACGAACGTCCGGGACGGTCTCGGCGCTGATGCTGTCACTGGCCTTAGTGGTATCGCTCAGCGGACTGGCCCGCGCCAGTTACGATTCCATTTCGGAGTGGATGCACACCGCGCTCAATCCCGATCTGTTCGTGACCACCGCGGAGAGCGTTACCGCCCGCAGTTTTGTTTTTCCCGCCGCACTGGGCGACGGATTGAGAGAGATCCCTGGCGTGGGCGACGTGCAGTTGGTGCGCAGCGTGCGCGTCGCGGTGAAGGGCGCGCCGATCATGCTGGTGGCCGTCGATATCGAATCGCTGGCGAGGCACGCGAAACTTCCCGCGGTGTCGGGTGACACCGAGGCAATGTATCGGATCGCGGCCGAAGGGAAGGGCGTGATCGCGTCGGAAAATTTCGCGCGGTTGCACGGATCGACGTTGGGTGAGGTCCTCGAAATCGCCACGCCCACGGGCGTTCTGCGAATTCCTGTGGTCGGCATCGTGCGCGATTTTTCCGATCAGCAGGGCAGCCTGCTGTTGGCACGCGACGTGTTTGTTCACTACTGGAATGACGATTCGGTCAACGTGTTTCGCATTTATCTGAAGCCCGGCGCGAACAGCGCGCAGGTTCGTAAGCAGATCCTCGATACCTATGGCAAGCAGCAGCGATTGTTCGTGCTGACCAATCAGGACCTGCGCCAGTACGTGATTCGCGTCACCGATCAATGGTTCGGACTGACCTACGTACAGATCGCCGTGGCCGTTTTAGTCGCTGTGCTGGGCATCGTGAATGCGCTGACCGTTTCCATCACCGACCGCCGACGCGAGCTGGGCGTGTTGCAGGCCGTCGGCGGATTGCGAGGGCAGATTCGTCACACTATTTGGCTGGAGGCGCTGGGCGTCGGCCTGATTGGTCTGGCGCTCGGCCTGGCGCTGGGCGCGGCACAGCTTTATTACACGGTGGAGATCGCGCGCCGGGATCTGATCGGCATTGAGATCGCTTATGAGTATCCGTTCCGCACGGCGCTGGCGCTGGTGCCGGTCATTCTGGTCGCGGCGTTTCTGGCCGCGCTCGGTCCCGCCGAACGCGCCGTGCGCGCGCCATTGGTAGAGGCTCTGGAATATGAATAAAACATTCATCGGTGTGGTTGTTCTGGCTGGAACCGCGCTGGCAGAGGACCCACGCCAGATTATCGAGGAAGTGCAGCGCCGCTCGCGCTCCAATTCGCAACGCTACGAAGGCACGCTCGAAGTTATCGGGGCGGCGAACCGTATCGCCACCAAGCGGTGGATCTTTGAACGCATCGGATCTTTCGGCGACAGTAAGGCGATGCTGCGGTTCACGGCTCCGGCCGAGGTGAAAGGCGTCGCGCTGCTGATCGTCAATCATCCGGACCGCGCCAGCGACCAGTGGATGTGGCGCCCAAGCATCGGCCGCGACCAGCGCATCGCGCTGCAGGACCGTTCCACGCGGTTCTTCGGCACGGATTTCAGCTTCGAGGATCTGGAGGAGCGCGACGTCCAGCAATACAATTTCAAGCTCCTGGGCGACGAAAACGGCCAGTGGAAGATCGAATCTCGCCCGCACAAATCGTCGCAATACACCTACTCGTATTTGTGGGTGAAAAAAGACAATTACACCATTGTCAAGGTCGAAGCGTACAACAAAAACGGCCTCGTGCGCACCATCGACTATCGCGATTTCGAGTTTTCGAACGGCATCTGGACGGCGCGCACCATCGCGGTGAACGACGTCGCGCGCAAGAGCCGAACGGTGCTGAAATACGACAAGCTCGAATATAATCTTCCTTTGAAAGAGGACGATTTCACGCTGCAAGCGCTGCGACGCTCGTCATGACCGGCGTCCTGCTCGCGCTGATGCTGGCACAGAATTTCGAGCAGCGCGGATTCATCGAAGATCAGACGCTCGTGTATCCGCAAACCGCGCCCAACGACAGCGGCACGATCGTCAATCAGACCCTGCTTCGCTGGGATGTTTCCGACCAGGTCGCTCCGTGGCTGAAACTTTCCGGTTCTTTCGACGCCCGCTTCGACACACATGAGCAGACCGGGCGGACTTGGAACCTTGACGTCGACGACCGTTCGATTAAGCGCCCCGCGTTCTCTCTGAGGCGCGCCAGCGCGACCCTGCACAAGGGAAAATTCACGGTGGAACTGGGCCGCCAGTTTATCCGCTGGGGCAAGGCCGATATTCTGAATCCCACCGACCGTTTCGCGCCTAAGGATTATTTGAGCAGCGTCGTTTCCAGCGATTTTCTGGGCGTCACCGCGGCGCGCGTAACCTACGAATCGGGCGCAAATACGGTCGACATCGTGTGGCAGCCCCTGTTCACACCGAGCCGCGTACCCCTCCTCAACCAGCGCTGGACCGCGCTTCCCAGCGAAGCGCAAGGCATTCCAATTATCGACGACGGCGCGCGTTATCCCGGAGGTTCACAATACGGCGCTCGCTTCAATCACGTCGGTTCGGGCTATGAAGCGTCAGTATGTTTCTTCGAAGGCTACAACAATCTGCCTTATTTCACCGCAACCGGAACCACAGCGGGCGTCGACGCCCAGCGCTATTATCCAAAGCTCCGCCTGTATGGCGCCGACCTCGCTGTGCCTCTAACCTGGTTCACGGTGAAGACGGAGGGCGCGTATTTCACATCGACCACCGCGGGTACGGACGAATACGCGCTCTACGTAATTCAACTGGAGCGCCAGGTGAAGGAGTGGTCCTTCGTCGGTGGCTACGCCGGAGAAATCCTGACGCGGTCCACGGGCAACCCTCTCGAGTTCGCGCCCGACAGAGGTTTCGCGCGATCCTTCTTGGGCCATGCGGGCTGGACGATCGACGCAAACCGCAGTCTCACGTTCGAAGCGTCTGTGCGGCGGCGCGGGTCTGTTGCAAAAGCGGAATATTCGCAGGCCTTTGGACAGCACTGGCGCGCGACAGCGGGCTTGACCTGGATTCGCGGCGCCGAGACGGATTTCATCGGCCAGTATCACCGCAACTCCTACGGGTCCCTCACGATTCGATATAGTTTTTAAAGATGCACGCCGTACTTATTTTTCTCTTGTTGAGTGCCGATGTCGACTGGTCCTCCTACGGCGGCGACCCCGGCGGCACTCGCTACTCGCCTCTTAAGCAGGTCACTCGTCAGAACGTCGCGCAGTTGAAGCCTGCCTGGGAGTATCACACCGGCGCTCTCACTCCGAAGTCCGACCTCAATCAAAAGGCCGCGTTTGAGGCCACGCCGATCTTTGTCGACGGCACGCTCTACCTCTCCACGCCATTCAATCAGGTGATCGCGCTCGACCCCGCCACCGGCAAGGAGCGCTGGAAGTACGATCCCGACATCGACCGAACTCGCGACTACTCCGAAGTGGCATCGCGCGGCGTCTCCACCTGGCTCGATCCGCAGCGGAAAGACGGCGACCCATGCCGCCGGCGCATTATCGTCGGCACTATCGACGCCCGCCTGATCTCGGTCGACGCGGCCACCGGTAAGGTCTGCGACGGCTTTGGCCAAATCGATTTGACGCAAGGCATCGGCCTCAAAGAGAAGGGCCAGTATCAAGTCACCTCGCCTCCCGCCATCGTAGGCGACCTGGTGATCACCGGCTCCTCTATCGGCGACAACCGCCGCGCCGATTCCGAACGAGGCATTGTCCGCGCATTCAACGCTCGCACCGGCAAGCTCGCCTGGAGCTTCGATCCTCTACCTGCATCGCTCAAGAATGCAGGAGCCGGGAACGCCTGGTCGGCCATTGCGGCCGATCCCGATCGCGACATGGTCTTCGTCCCCACCGGCAGCGCCAGTCCCGATTTCTACGGCGGCGAGCGTCTGGGCAACGATGGCTATGCAGATTCCGTCGTCGCGCTCCGCGCATCCACCGGCCAGGTTCTGTGGGCTTTTCAAGTGGCGCATCACGACCTGTGGGATTACGATGTCGCCTCGCAGCCCTCGCTGGTGACGTGGAAGGGCATCCCGGCAGTCGCCGTGACTACAAAGATCGGACACTTCTTCCTCCTTGACCGCATGACCGGAAAATCCTTGCTGCCGATCGAAGAGCGTCCCGTCCCGCAATCGACGGTGCCGGGCGAGCAGACGTCGCCCACGCAGCCATTCCCCAAATACGATGTGCTCGCGCCGCAGAAATTTTCAGCCGACGACGCGTGGGGCATCTCTCCGGCGGATAAAGCCTGGTGCCAGTCGCGACTCGAAGGGCTCGACGCGCGCGGCCTTTTCACGCCGCCCAGCTTGAATGGAACCATCATGTTTCCCGGCAACGTCGGCGGCGTCAACTGGGGCAGCAGCGCCTATGAACCGGACCGTGGCTACCTGATCGTCGCCTCGGACCGGCTTTCAACCATCGTCAAACTCATCCCTCGCGACAAGCTCGGCGGTGAAATAAAAACCGCGCGCCAGAATCGTTTCGACATGGAAATCGGCCAGCAACGCGGCACGCCCTACGCCATGATGCGGGAGCACCTGCGCGCCCCCAGCGGCCTGCCGTGCAACCCTCCGCCATTCAGCGAACTGATCGCCGTCGATCTCTCCACGGGCATGAAGAAATGGTCCGTGCCGCTGGGCTCCATTCCTCTTCCCAACGGCCAGGCAATCGCCGGAGGCCTCGCCATGGGCGGCCCTATCGTCACGGCGGGCGGCCTGATCTTCGTCGCCGCCACCACCAGCGAGCAGAAGCTCCGCGCCTTCGACGTCGATACCGGCCGTGAGCTCTGGGCCGGCGATTTACCCGCCTCCGCCCAATCCACGCCGATGACGTTCTCCATCGGCGGCAAGCAATATGTGGTGATCTGCGCCGGCGGACACGGCAAGGCCGGATCGAAAATGGGCGATTCCGTCGTCGCCTTTGCGCTGCCATAATCAATACGTGCCCCGCATCGCCCTGCTGTTCGCCGCAATTGTCCCTTTGGCGAACGCCCAGAACTTCGCCGAACTGAGAATCGAAAAGCTCGCCAACGGTTTTCAGTTCACCGAAGGCCCCGTTTGGTCCCGGGACGGATTTCTCCTCTTCAGCGACTGCGTCACCAACAAGATGCATAAGTATGTCCCCGGCACGGGCCTGTCCGATTACGCCGAGATCGCCGGTGGCCCCAACGGCAACACCTACGACGTGCAGGGCCGCCTGTACACCTGCGAATTCCGCACCCGCCGCGTGACTAGAACCTCGAAAAAAGGCGTCGTCGAAGTGCTCGCCTCGAAATTCGAGGGTAAGCGTCTGAACGCACCCAACGATATCGTCGTTCGCCACGACGGTCATGTTTATTTCACCGATCCCGCCTTCGGCGATCAGCAGGACCATCGCGAACTGGATTTCTTCGGCGTCTATCACATCACTCCAAAGGGCGACCTCGAAGCCATCGCGAGATGGAAGACGCGCCCTAACGGCATCACGTTCTCGCCCAACGGAAAGGTGCTTTATGTCGCCGATTCGGACGCCCGCGTCGTTCGCGCGTTCGATGTCGATAGATCCGGCGCAACGTCAAACGAGCGCGTGGTGATAAAAGACATCGAAGGCGTCCCCGACGGCATCCGCACGGATGAAAAAGGCAACATTTACGTGGCCGCCAAATTCGTCTACGCCTATTCAGAAGACGGAAAAGAGATTGGACATATCGAACTCGGCGACACCCCATCGAACGTGGCTTTCGGGGAAGCGGATCTGGAAAGCCTTTTTATAACCGCACGCACTTTTGTTTACCGCGTAAGATTGGGCGTCAAAGGAGCGTTGCAGTATTAACCGACGATACCCCAAGCACCCACTGCCCGGAGTCGGCGCGCTCATCATTCGACGCCATTCGATCCTCCTGGTCCAGCGCGCCCGCAGTCCGTTAAAAGGCTATTGGTCCCTCCCCGGAGGCTTGGTCGAACCCGGCGAGAGAATCGCAGACGCGCTCCGCCGAGAGGTCCTGGAAGAAACCGGCCTCCTCGTGCGCCCGAAAAAAATGTTCGAGATTTTCGAGCGAATTATCCTCGACCCAAAAGGCCGTGCCGAATACCATTACGTCCTCCACGATTACCTGTGTACAGTGGTGGGAGGGGAGCTTCAAGCCGGAGACGACGCCGGCCGCGTAGCCTGGGTCGGGCGCGACAAACTGAAAACCCTCCAGCTGACCGAAGGCACCCTGGAAGTAATCGAAAGAGCATTCATCAGCGTTTATCCGCGTTCATCCGTGGCCAATTAAAATGCACTCCGCCAGCGTCCTAGAATTCGAAGATCTGCGCGCTTTGCTCGGTCGCTACGTGCGCAGCTCCCTCGGCCGCGCTGAACTGGCGCAAGTCGAACCCACCTCCGACCGCGCCTTCATCGAAGACGCGCTCGCCGACACTGAAGAATCCGTCTCCTACGTCCGAACATCTTCTCAACCCCAACAACGCGGCGCGCCCGCCCGCGTGCGCTTTGACGATGTGGCCGAGCTAGGCCCCACCCTCGCTCAGCTCCGTATCGAAGGCGCAACACTCGACGCAGCGGAGATTTACGAACTGTCCCGTTTGCTGGACCTGGCCGCGGAAGCTAGAGCCGCGCTTCTTTCGTTGTCCGAGAGATTCCCGCGCCTCGCTACCCACGCTAACCGCATCGCCGACCTCCGCGAACTCGCACGCGATCTGCGCGGAAAAATTCTCCCCGATGGCACTCTCGCCGACCATGCCAGCGTCGCTCTCGCCCGCCTCCGCCGCGAATGCGAAAAGCAGCGCCACCTGATTCAGGAATCGCTCGAACGCTTTCTCCGCGCCCATCGCGAGGACGTGCAGGAGGATTTCGTCACCATTCGCAACGACCGTTTTGTCGTTCCCGTCGTCAGCGGACGGGAGCGCCGCGTCGATGGCGTCATCCACGGCGCCAGCGGCAGTGGCCGTACGCTGTTCGTCGAGCCCATTGAAACCATCAACCTCAACAACGAGCTGGTCAACCTGCACGAAGAGGAACTGCGCGAAGTCCATCGCTTGCTGCGCGAGTTCACTGCCCGCCTGCGCCAGCACGCCGTGGAGATCGCGTCCACCGCCGCCGCGCTCGCCAAGCTGGAACTCCTTTTTGCCAAAGCCGAGTTCGCCGTCGACTTCAACTGCGTCGTGCCGCGATTAAGCCCCGATCACGCCCGCAAATTGATCCTGAGCCGCGCCCGCCATCCTCTTCTAGAAGACATCCTGCGCAAACAACAGAAGAGCGTCGTGCCCGTTTCGCTTTCGCTCGATCAATCGGAGCGTACGCTGCTCATCAGCGGCCCCAACACCGGCGGAAAGACGGTCGCGCTTAAAACCGTTGGTTTGCTCGCCTTGATGACTCACGCCGGCCTGCCTGTCCCGGCGCTCGAAGCCGAATTTCCGCTCTTCGACCAGGTCTTGGCCGACATCGGCGACCATCAGTCGCTTCAGGAAAGCCTCAGTTCCTTCTCGTCGCACATCCTGACAATCAGCAAGATGCTGGAAGACGTGACCTCGGATTCGTTAGTGCTGGCCGACGAGCTCGGCCGCGCGACCGATCCCGAAGAAGGAGGCGCTCTGGGCGTCGCGGTGCTCGAAGCCTTTCAAAATGCCGGCGCCTTCACCCTCGCCTCCACGCATTTGATGGCCATGAAGGTCTATGGAGCGTCGACGAAGGGTGTCCGCAACGGATCGATGGGTTTCGACGACGCTACCCTCGAACCGACGTACGAGCTGCGCCTCGGCGCGCCAGGCAAATCCGCGGGCCTGGACATCGCCGGCCGTCTGGGCCTCGATTCGCGCTTGATCGCTGTCGCAAAATCCCGCATGACCAGCGTCGAGCGCGACGTATCGCTCTTTTTAACCGAACTGCATGACCGTATCGACGTATTAGAGCGCGAGCGCACCGAGCTGACCGCCCGTGCCGCGGCACTGGAGGCAAAAGAAAAGTCGCTCGAGCAAACCTGGGAGAAGAAATATGCTGCAAAAATCCGCGAATTGGAGCAGAAGGCGTCGGAGCTGACCGCTCAATTCGAGCAGCGCGCCGCGGACACTATCGGCGAGCTCAGCCAGAAAGCCCACGTCAAGGTCGCCAAGGCAAAACGCGAATTCAAGGAGGCCGTCGAAGGGCTTGCGCCTCTGCCTGCCTCCGCGCCGCCGCGACTGAAAATCGAGCCCGGCGCGCGGGTTCGTCTGAAGGGGATCCGCCAACCCGCCAGCGTGCGCCGCCTGCTGCCCGGAGACATCCTCGAAGTCGACGCGGGCTTCCTAAAAATGCAGGTATCGATCTCCGACGTCGAAGAAGTTCTGCCTGCGGCAGACAAGCCTGCACGCAGCGTGACCTTTCATCAAGGCCCCAGCTTCGATGCAGGCTATCGCGAGATCAACATCATCGGCCAGCGCGCCGAAGAAGCGGTGACGCATGTCGACAAAATGCTCGATAGCGCCGCGCTGGCGCAAGTGGAGAGGATCCGCATCGTACACGGCCACGGCATGGGGATTTTGAAGAAGGCGATCGCGGATTTATTGAAGCAAAATCCGCACGTGGAGAAATTCTATGTCGCGTCGCAGGAAGAAGGCGGTTCAGCGGCAACAATCGTAGAGCTGAAATAAGGAATCTAAGAACGTCTCAGCTTCTCTTCCCAGCCCTTCAATGCGCTTTCTGTGAGCGCTTGCAACGCACGGTCGGTCGCTAGAAACGCTGCCAAGCGAGGTGAAGCCCGCAACTCTCCGGGCGATGCCTCCCGCTCAACACGGTTCGCGTGGAGTTCCGCAAACTTTGCGTCCAGATATCGCTTCAATTCTTCATCCATCACTTACTACTTTCAAACGCCAGCGCCCGCTGCCGCTGCCATGCCAGTTTGCCCTGATACTCTTCCCACAGCGTCGTGCAGCCGGCCCAATAATACCCACCCACGAATAGCAGCAGGAAGGGGATGGCCAGGAAATTGTACGACTCGATGGCGAACATCACCATGCCCATAAAGTACGTGCCTACAGCAAGTTCCGCGTACGGCAGCCAGCCGCTGCGGCGCCGGTACTGAATGTTCTGGATCTGCACTTTCTGCTGCCCTCCGATAGCGTATTTCGGAGTCCTGGCAAAACCGGTCTGATAACCGATCAGTGCTTCAAAAACAGCCCTGGAATTGATAATCGTGAGCGCGACGCCGGCGGCCATCAGCGCGGGAAGGAACAAAAACGCCCGTTTCCACGTTTTTGGATACAACTCGCGGTGCGCGATGACGTAAAACGCCGAAATCGACCAAAACGAAGCCGCGATCAACGGGACGTCGATCAGCAGCATCTGCAGCCAGCCCTGGTAGAACCTGACGATCATCACCGGCAGCATCAGCGCCGAGACGATGATCATTAACGGATAGGAAATATTAGGGGTTAGATGAAAAAATGCCTCGGCTTTGACGCGCCACGGCAGGTCCGATTTGAGGATCTTCGGCAGCAGCTTCATCGCCACCTGCGTCAGGCCCTTCGCCCATCGCGACTGCTGAACCTGAAAGCCGTAGGTCTCGACAGGCAGCTCAGAAGGGCACTCAATCGATGGCAAGTAGACGAATTTCCAACCCTTTAACTGAGCGCGATAGCTGAGGTCCGAATCCTCCGTCAGCGTATCGTGCTGCCAGCCGCCCGCATCGTCGATCATTTCGCGGCGGAGCGCGCCGGCGGTGCCGTTGAAATTGAAAAACAAACCCGAGCCCGAACGCGCGACGTGCTCCAGCACGAAATGGCCATCCAACAGCATCGCCTGGACTTCGGTGAGCACGTTGTAATGGCGATTTAAGTAAGCCCAGCGTGTTTGCACCATGCCGACCTTCGGATCGGCGAATTGATGAACCACCCGTTCCAGAAAATCGACCGGCGGAATGAAATCGGCGTCGAAAATCACGATGATTTCGCCGGTGGACGTTTTCAGGCCGTTTTGCAATGCTCCCGCTTTGTAGCCATGCCGGTTTGCGCGATGAATGTACTCAATGGGCAGGCCGGTGGCCTTGTATTGCTCGACCAGCCTGGCGGTGAAAGGATGGGTTTCGTCGGTGGAGTCGTCGAGGATTTGAATTTCCAGCAGGTCCCGCGGATACTCCATTTTGCTGGCCGATTCGATGAGGCGCTCGACCACGTATTGTTCGTTATAAATCGGAAGCTGGATGGTCACGCGCGGCAACTGCAAATAGCGCTGCGGAGGAACCTCGGTGAATTTCTTGCGATGTTTGAAGAATCCGCGGATCATCTCGTAGCGGTGCAGGCCGTAGCAGGAAAGCACGATCAGGACCGTGAAATACGGGATCATCATGGTCCAATCGAACCAGTCCAGATGATGAATCCCCGCGAAGGTGTCATCGAACAAGGAGGCGATGAACCGCTGGGTTGCGGTGGGAGTGGAACTCATCAACAGAAATGCCGGTGCGGCGGACACTCTCGCTATTATATCTTGAGAAGTCACTCATGAAGCAAATTCGTTACTCCTTAAACCCGTCAGCCCTGTCGACCACGCCGGATTCGACGGATGTTCGCTACGGGCCTCCCAGCGATGCGGCGACGCCTGGAATCCGGCTGCTGCCTCCCTGCGCGCCCACCAAGATTGTCTGCGTGGGCCGGAACTATCTTGAACATGCCAGGGAACTTGGCAACGAAGCTCCTCTGGAGCCTCTGATCTTCTTGAAACCGCCTTCCTCCCTGATCGCATCGGGCGACGCGATTGTGTATCCGTCGCTTTCCGAGCGCGTGGACTTCGAAGGCGAGCTGGGAATCGTGATCGGGGACCGGGCGCGGAATGTGCCGCGTGAGGAAGCGCTCGATTACATTCTGGGCTACACGATTGTGAACGACGTCACGGCGCGCGATTTGCAGAAGAAAGACGGACAATGGACCAGGGGCAAAGGATTCGACACGTTTTGCGCCGTGGGGCCGTGCCTGGTGTCGAAAGACGAGGTGGATTTTGCCTCGCTGCGGGTACGGACTTTGGTGGACGGCGAAGTGAAACAGGACGGATCTGTTCAGGACATGATTTTTTCGCTGGATGTTATAATCGCCTATATTACGGCGTTTATGACTCTGGAGCCCGGCGATTTGATCGCCACAGGCACGCCTCCGGGCGTCGGCCCGCTGGCGCCGGGATGCACGGTGCGGGTCGAAATCGACGGCATTGGAGTTTTAGAAAACCCCGTGATTAAAGGCTAGAATGAAATTTTTTCTCGACACAGCGAATCTGGATGAATTGAAGGCGGGCGCCCGCTGGGGCATTATCGACGGCGTGACGACGAACCCGTCTTTAATCGCGAGGGAAGGCATCGCGATTGAGGATCAGATACGCAAGATCTGCGATATTATCGACGGCGACGTCAGCGCGGAAGTGGTCGCGACCGATACCGATACGATGCTGATCGAAGGGCGGAAGCTGGCGAAGATCCACAAGAACGTTGTGGTGAAGGTTCCGCTGACGCGCGACGGCATTCGCGCGTGTTCGATCTTTCACAAAGAGGGAATCCGGGTCAATGTGACGCTGTGTTTTTCGGCGGGCCAGGCGATTCTGGCGGCGAAGGCGGGCGCGATTTATGTGAGCCCGTTCGTCGGCCGTATCGACGACATCGGCTGGAACGGGATGGACCTGATCCGCGAGATTGTTCACATTTACAAGAACTACGGCTTCGCGACCCAGGTTCTGGCGGCGTCGCTGCGCAATTCGACGCATGTGATCGAGGCGGCCAAGGCGGGCGCGCACGTGGGTACGCTGCCGTTCAAAGTGGTGGATTCGCTATTCAGCCATCCTTTGACCGATAAAGGACTGGAACAGTTCTTGAAGGACTACGCGAAGGTGTTTCAAGAGGTTCCGGCGGGGAGATAATTCAGTCTAAAAATGACGACAGCGGGCATTCAAGTTGCCATGTTGTGCGGCGCTTCAGCGGGATTGATCGCGCTGGCTTTCTGGATCGCGTCGCGGGTGCATGGGAGTCCGGAAAAACGCGAGCGCAAGCGGAGATTGACCGTCCACCGGCAGGGGCGTCTGGGCGACGCGATGATTTCCGAGGCGTCGGACGAGACGCTCTACTATTTCTACACCGTGCGGGGCGTGCACTACACAGCGTCCCAGGACGTGTCCACTTTGCGCGAGTATCTGCCCGCGGAACCCCATAAGCTGATTGGCGTGGCGGGGCTGAAGTATTCTTCAAAGAATCCGGCGAATTCGATTCTGGTGTGCGAGGAGTGGTCGGGTCTAAGGGCGCCGGCGGGGGTGGAAGAAGGAGCCAGGAGCCAGGAGCCGGGAGCCAGGAGCAAGTAGTTTTATCGTAGCGTCATCGACTTCAATTTCAGATACTTTTGCAGCCAGTCAAGGCGATCCCTCAGTGCTTCGAGCGACGTGAAATTGTGGTCGTCGTCGTACCAGGCTAGCCGTTTCGGCCCGCCGACGAAACCGTGTATCTCGGGGCAGCCTTTCACGTTGTCGTCTGTGTCAAAGCGCGCGCATTGAACCAACACCGGTGCGTGCGCGGCAGGTAAATAACGGCCGGGGTCTGTTTCGCGAACCAGCTCCAGCGTTCGAGCGAACTCGGCGGCAGTCATGCTGTTTCGCATCTCCTGCCAGTATGGGCTGCCGTTTACTTCCATATGCTGCGCGAATGACGGGACCGCGCCGCTCAGCACGAATGCCGCGATGCGCGGTTCGATGCCCGCGAGGACGCCTCCCGCGATCCCTCCGTAGCTATGTCCGACGTAAGCGATGCGCTTCGGGTCCACGCCGGGCTGCTGGAGCATCCAATCCAGCACACGGCGCTCTGTGATCACGATCTCGGCCTGAAAATCGCGGGCGGCTTCGAGCTTTGTCCTATTGATCTCTGAATTCTTTCCTTCCCCTCGGGCGGGAGCATCCACACTAAAGGAGACGACGCCTA
Organism: Bryobacterales bacterium; assembly: GCA_963749245.1. Taxonomy (GTDB): domain Bacteria; phylum Acidobacteriota; class Terriglobia; order Bryobacterales; family Bryobacteraceae; genus Palsa-187. The sequence continues at coordinate 13,908 of CAVVNE010000021.1, read as the reverse complement.
CCCGGGCGAGAATGATCGCCTCGGACAGGTAGTTGGTCATGGACTGGCCGCCGCCGTGCTGAAAAATTACCCCTGCGTAGGGAGGCTTCTTACCATGCGGGGAGACCTGTATGAAGTTGACACGGCCGCCTCGGGGTCCCGTGAATCCGCAGCCACGAATCTCCGCGTCAACGCGCGGGTGCAGGGGTTCGCACGTCGTGTCAAAAGGCTGCGTCCGGTCGTATTCGAATTGCGCGGGCAGTAGCATCGCTGCGGCCAGGATCAGACGCATGATTACTCATTGTCACATTTGAACGCTCGTGGCGCGCGCCCCCAGGCGTGCCGCGTCGACACTCGTGTCGCCGCCATCGAATGCGCTCGACCAGCGATAAGCCTCCGGCGACGAAACGAGGCCGGCCTTCACCGGTTTGTTTTCGATGTAGCGCGCGATCCGGTTCCTCTCGGCTTCGTCACGCACCCAATGGTCATAGGATTCCTTCTGCCAGAACGGTGTGCCGGTTCTCGCGAGCATCCGGTTGGCTTCGCGCGCGGTGTAGCCTTTTAGCGATTTCATCAATTGGCTTGCCGGGACTTTCGGAAGCAGGAGGGCGTGGACATGGTTCGCCATGATGGCATAGGCGGCAAGGTCGTAATGGCCCAGTTCTACGCCGCGATGTAGAGACGCGGCCACCAGGCTTGCAATTGCGTCGTGGCGGAGGAACATCGGGCCCGCGCGTGCCGTGTCCAGTTGGCGATCGATCAGTACAAAGGCTTCTCCGGTCAGAGCCTTACTCGGCGGCGGCATTTGCGATGTTCTTAGCGCGCCGTGAAGGTGCCAGGTCAGGAAGAGCCAGCGGTCTTCGGGGTGAATGTGAGGGAGTCGGCGGACTGAGGCCATGCTTTAGGAGTGCAGTTTCGCGGCAACTATTCTCGCGGCGACACGAGTGTCGACGCGGCACGCACGAGTGCGTGCGCCACAAGCGGCGGCAAAGTTCCAACAACCCGGCTAATCCTTTCCAAGATAGACGAAGCGCAGGATGAAGAGTGCGGCCAGGACATAGACCAGCCACTGGTCGCGGCGGAATTCGCCTTTGAGAAGTTTCAGGATTGCATAAGATGTGAAGCCGAAGGCCAGGCCGTTGGCGATGCTGAAAGTCAATGGTATGGTCACCAGGGTGAGGAAGGCTGGTATAGCGACAATAGGCTCGCTCCACCGGATTTCGTTCACCTGCGACATCATCAGCGAGCCGACGATGATGAGCGCGGGGGCGGTAGCCGCGGCGGGGACCGCGCCGACCAGGGGGGCGACGAAGAGGGCTGCGATGAACAGGAGCCCGGTCACGATGGCGGTGACCCCGCTGCGTCCTCCGACCACGACGCCCGCGGCACTTTCGATATAGCTGACGACGGTGGAAGTGCCGGCCAGCGATCCGGCGATGGTCGCCGTGGCATCGGAAAGAAGGATTTGGCGGATGCGCGGGATATGGTTCGCGTTGTCGAAGAGGCCGGCTTTTTTGCCGACCCCGACCAGCGTGCCGATGTTGTCGAAGAGATCGACGAAAAGGAAGACGAAGACGATTTCGGCCAATCCCAGGCTCCAGGCGGCTCTGATGTTGAGCTTGCCGATGGTGGCGGAGATGTCCGAGACGCGGTAGGTTTCAGGCGCCCAGTGGGTGAGGCCGCAAAGAGCGGCCAGCAGCGTGGTGGACAAAATGCCGATCAGCATCGCGCCTTTGACGTTCCATGCCAGCAGCGCGCCGATGATCAACAATCCGGCGATGGCGACCAGCGTGTTCTTGTCGCGTAGATTGCCGAGCGTGACGAGCGTGGCGGGGCTCGAGACGATGATGCCGGCGTTGTGGAGCCCGATGATGGCGATGAAAAGCCCGATGCCGGAGGCGACGGCGGCGTAGAGCTCCTGCGGAATCGCTTCAAAGATGAGCTGGCGGATGCCAAGGAGGGTCAGGATCAGAAACGCCACGCCCGATATAAAGACGGCGCCGAGCGCAGTCTCCCAGGGCACGCCCATTCCCTTGACCACCGTATAGGTGAAATAGGCGTTGAGGCCCATACCGGGGGCCAGCGCGATGGGGTAGCGCGCGAAGGCCCCCATGACCAGGCTGCCGAAGGCGGCGCAGAAACACGTCGCCGCGACCACGGCTTTGAAAGGCATCCCAGCTTCGTGAAGGATGGAAGGGTTCACGAAGACGATGTAGGCCATAGTGACGAAGGTTGTCATGCCGGCGAGGACCTCGGTGCGCCAGTTGGTGCCGAGCCGGTCGAATTCGAAGTAACGCTCCAGGCGATGAACAATTGTGCCGATAAGAAGAGCCGGACTCACGTGTCCCGACAGGTTACCAGATCATGCTACACTTTCGAAATTCCGTGATTTCCCGCCGTACGATTCTCCGGGGCGCCGCGTCGTGTGTCGCCGCGCCGCTGATTAACCGCGGGAGATTCTCGCTTTTCGCCCAAAGTCATGCGGCGTATTCCGCGCGCACGATGGATCTGGTGCAGCAATCCACGGTGATCGATATGCTGGGGTTGCTGACGCTCGATTACCGGAAGTTCTCGAGCTGGGAGACGGTTCCGGCGCGGTTCGGGCGGGCGGATTTTCTGCGGCTCAAGGATTCTGGGATTAACGTATTCCATCCGGCGGTAGGATACACCAGCGGCGATATTTACACCGAGTCGCTGCTGGACATCACGCGGTGGAATCTGTTTGTGGCGGCGCGGCCCTCGCAGTTCCTGCGGGTGGAGGGTGTCGCGGATTTCGAGCGCGCTAAGACGACCGGCAAAATCGGCATTGTGATCGGGCAGCAGAACTCGGAACACTTCCGGACGGTAGAGGATGTGGACCGGTTCTATGCAATGGGGCAGCGCGTGTCGCAGTTGACGTACACGGGGAACAGGATCGGCGGCGGATCGTCGGACGCGCGGGATCGGGGGCTGACCGAGTACGGCGCAGCGATCATTCAGAGCATGAACCGGGCGGGGATGTCGATTGACGTGTCGCATTGCGCGGACAGGACGACGCTCGAGGCGATCGAAGCCTCAGCGAGGCCGGTGCTGGTGACGCACTCCAACTGCCGGAGCCTGGTGGACTGCGCGCGCTGCAAGACCGACGAAGCGATCCGGCGGATGGCGGCGAAGGGCGGCGTGATGGGCGTGACCATGGTGCGCGGGTTCGCGAGCGCGGGCCGCGTCACGACCATCGAAGCGGTGCTGGACCATATCGACCGCATCGCGAAACTGGTGGGAGTGGAGCACGCAGGCGTGGGGAGCGACGTCGACCTCGATGGAAGGGACGCGCGGAAACCGAAGAAGTACGATTTAGACGGGATCGACTATTCGAAGAAGATTTTCGACTTGACCGAGGGCCTGGTGCGGCGAAATTATTCGAGCCAGGATATCGGGCTGATTCTGGGCGGAAATTTCGAGAGGGCGCTGGCGGCAATCTGGTCCTAGTGTTACGGTCATTTCGTTACCGGAAGAGTCCCCTGGCTGACGCCAGGGGTTATAACCCCGTCCGTGAGGGCGGGGATTTCTTGCGCACCGGTAACGTCCCGATGATTTCAACAGCGTCAGAGCTGACCGCTCCCGAAGGTCGCGGCTCCAAAAACATCGAATTTGACCGTGGCGCACGCACTGATGAAAATACGATGGATGAATTCGTGGTCCTGCGCATTTAGTCAGGTATGAAACACATTCTTTCCCTCGCTCTGCTGGCGGCTGCTTCCACCATGGCCGCGGATTTGCCCGCGGTGGGCTCCAACGCTCCGGATTTCACGCTGCAATCGCAGGAAGGCAAGACGGTCAGCCTGAAGGATTTTCGCGGACAATGGGTGGTGCTGTACTTCTATCCCAAGGACATGACGCCGGGCTGCACCATTGAGGCGCACAATTTCGAGCGCGATCTGGCGCAGTACACCGCAAAGAAGGCCGCGATTGTCGGCGTCAGCGCGGACAATATCGATTCGCATCAGCAGTTCTGCACCAAAGAAAGCCTGACGTTCAAGCTGCTGGCCGATCCGGAGAAGAAGACCATCGCGGCGTACGGGTCGCTGGCAGGCAATGGCATGGTGGCGGCGCGCAACACGTTCCTCATCGATCCGAAAGGCGTGATCCGCAAGGTGTACACCGGCGTGAAGCCGACCGCGCACAGCGAGGAAGTGCTGACGGCGCTCGGCGAGTTACAACATTAGTGTGGCTCGGGATCAGAATGAGTTCGAGCGGATCGTGATGCCGGAGGCGCCGCGTCTGTTGCGCTTCGCGCGCAGGCTGACCGGCGAAATGCACGCGGCGGACGACCTGACGCAGGAGACCCTGTTCAGGGCGTGGCGGAATTTCCGCCAGTTCCAGAGGGGCTCGAGCGCGCGCTCCTGGTGCTTTCGCATCATGCTGAACACGTTTTATGGACAGGGCAGGAAGGTTCGCGCCATGCCGGCGACCGTCCCGTTAGAGGACCGGATTCCGGTGGGCGCGACCTCGCCGGGGATCGAGCACGTGGAGATCTCTCAGGCCCTGGACGCGTTGCCGGCGGAACATCGCACGGTGCTGCTGTTGGGGGTCGTCGAAGGATTCACCTGCCGCGAAATGTCGGAGATTTTGTCGGTTCCGATCGGGACGGTGATGTCAAGGCTAAGCCGCGCGAGGCAATCGCTGCGTGAAAAACTGACGCAGAGTGAAAAGGTCATTCGATGAATTGCAGAGAGATCGAGGAGTTGGCGCCGCTCTATTTGTCGGGGGAAATGGAAGAAGACCGCAAGGTCCTGTTCCATACGCACCTGGCCGAGTGCCGGAATTGCGCCCAGCAGTTGGAGCAGCAGGCGGCGACGGATGCGCGGCTGCGCAAGGCGCTGTGCGCGGGGCTGCCTTATGCGGGCGAGATCGAGCAAACGGTTTGGCGGAGGATCGCGCGGGAGCGGTCGCGGCGATGGATGACGATGGCGTCGGCCGCGGTTGTCCTGCTCGCGGCGGTGTTGGGATATCGGATGCTGCGGCCGAATGGACTTTATCGGGACGCGGCGCTGGACCATCGCCAGGAAGTGGTGGAGCATCAGCCCCGGCGCTGGCGCACGGATCCTGCGGAGATCGAAAAACTGGCGGCTCGCTATCAACTGACGGATTTAGCCGCACTGGCGCCACAGGGCTACCGGCTGGAACACGCCAAGATGTGCGGACTGGACGGCCAGCCGGCTCTGCACCTGGTTTATACCAACGGCGTGAAAGAATTCTCGATGTTTGTGCGGCAGGGGGGCGGCAGCGCACCGGTGAGCGCGCATACCGTGGGATTGGAGCATCTTGCGCGGTTCCGGACGGCGCGGCACGAGGCGGTCGTGGTCACGGATGGGTCGAGCGGGGAGTGTTTGCAGTTTGCGCGCGTCGCAGCAGCGGTTTTGTAGGGCGGACTATCAGGCTGCAGCCGTCTTCCAATTGGAGTGTCGACAGCGCGAGTGCTGACCGCTCCCGCTGGTCGCGGTTCTAAAAACTCCCAAGGCAGCTTACCGCACAACCCCCGCCAGCGGGCTGCTGGCCGATGCGTAGAGCTTTTTCTCCATCCGGCCGGAGAGATACGCATAGCGTCCTGCTTCCACCGCGAGCTTCATCGCGATCGCCATGCTGACCGAATCCTCGGCGAGGGCGATGGCCGTATTCATGAGCACCCCGTCGAAGCCCAACTCCATCGCGATCGCGGCGTCCGACGCGGTGCCGACGCCTGCGTCTACGATCAGAGGGACGTCCGTAATCATCTCGCGCAGGATGCGGAGATTCGTGAGATTCTGAATGCCGAGGCCGCTGCCGATGGGCGCGCCCATGGGCATCACCGCGGCCGCTCCGGCGTCGATCAGGCGGCGCGCGTTCACCAGATCGTCGTTGGTGTACGGCAGAACCACGAACCCTTCCTTCACCAGGACACGAGTGGCCTCGAGCAGTCCGGCGTTGTCGGGAAACAGGGTTTTCTCGTCGCCGATGACTTCCAGCTTCACCCAGTTCGACAAGCCGACTTCGCGGCCCAGGCGAGCGGTGCGGATCGCTTCATCGGCCGTGTAGCAGGCGGCGGTGTTGGGAAGAAGGAAAAACCTGGCCCGATCCACGTAATCGAGCAGGGACTCCTTAGTGCGGTCGGTCAGGTTGACGCGTCGTACGGCGACGGTGACGACTTCGGCTCCCGAGGCCTCGTGACAGCGTGCCATTTCGGGAAAACTACGGTATTTCCCCGTGCCGACAAACAATCTTGACGTAAATTCGCGTCCGGCGATCCTGAGGGTGTCCATATACTTCATCTTAATGCGCCTACGGACGCCTTGCGCCGTATAGAAATCGGGCAAAGCGTCCGATGTAGGTAGCGAGAAGAGACAGATACGGACGCGACAGCCGCACAAGGCCATTATGAAAAAGAACAATCTGCTTAAGCTTCTGGGTATCGCGTTCGTTGTCGCGATTGTCACAACCGGGATATTTTACGGCCTGTTTGTCAATAAGTTGAGCAGCAGCACCAGCAGCGGCAAGAGCGTGGTGGTGGCGGCCAGGCCGTTAAAGTCCGGGACAGTTTTGACGGCGGCGGACGTCCGGACCATCCAGTGGCCCGGAGGGCAAACACCCAAGGGGACCTACGAAACGCCGGATCAGGTGATCGGCAAGACGGTCTTCGACTTCATCGGCGAAGAGGAGTTGATCGCAGACACGCACCTGGCTTCAGCTCAGTCGGGTGGAGGATCGGGCGTGCCGGAAGGAATGCGCGCGGTTTCGATTCACGTCACCGATTCAAACGGGGTCGTCGCGATGTTGCGCGCGGGACAGAAAGTGGACGTGCAGATCGTGCTGGGCAAGACCGGCGCGGAGATCACGGAGCGCACGGCGCTTGAAAATTTGCGGGTGCTGTCGGTGCAGCCGACGGCCGAAGGCACCTCGCAGGGCCCGACCCTGCCGGCCGTGACGCTGCTGGCCGGTCCGGCTCAGGCCGATGTTCTGGCTGCGGCGGATTCCGGAGCGCGGGTACGTCTGACGCTGCGAAATCCTCTCGACGACCAGACGCGCACCAATGCCCCGCTTTCGCTCGGCGCCGTGGTCCATTCGTCGACGACCGTGGCCGGACCGGCGCAGCAGGCCAAGCCGGCGCAGGGTGCGAAGGCCGCGGCGGGCCCGACGCAACCCTGAGAGGGAGAGGTCCGGAGCTTCCATGCTGATCGTCTCGATTCTCGCGTTTTTCGTTCTGACGTTTCTGCTGGCCTCGATCGCCGTCGCGATATCCTGGATGGCGTTCCTCAAGACGCGGGCCGAGGAATCCGAGGCGGAACAGGGAGAATTGGGCGCCGAGGACGACGCGGGTCCCCTGATGCGGACGGAGCGTCTGTCGACCATCAATTTCTGGGATAATCTGCTCGCGCGATTCGACTTCATGGAAATCATGAAGACGCGCATCGCTCAGGCCGACCTGGATTGGTCGGTGGGCCGGGTGACCATCGCCATGGCGCTGGCGGGTACGGTGGTCTCCCTGATTGTTTACGGCTTTCTAGGGTTCCTTCCGGCGGCGGTGGCGGGCATTGTGGCGGCGTTCGCGCCCTACGGCTATATCCTGCGCCGGCGCAACAAACGGTTCCTGAAATTCAGCGAAAATTTTCCGGACGTGCTCGATTCGCTTTCGCGTGCGCTGCGCGCGGGCTATCCTCTATCCGCGTCCATGGACATGATCGCGGCGGAAACGGTGCCGCCGGTTTCGGCGGAGATGCGCAAGACGGCGGCCGAGGCGAACCTGGGCATCGGCTGGAATCGAGCGCTGGATAATCTGGGCCAGAGGGTGCCGCTGCTCGAGGTAAATTTGTTTGTCTCGGCGGTGGAACTGCATGCCCGCACGGGCGGCAGGCTGAGCGACGTGATGAGTCAACTGGCGGAGAACATGCGCGAATCGATCTCGCTGCAAGGCGAGATCCGGTCCCTGGCGGCGCACGGGAAATTGACCGGCTTGATCCTCACCATCCTGCCGGTGGTGATCGCCTTGATGATGATGTACGTGAGTCCCGGTTACATGGACGTGCTGTATAACCATCCGTACGGAAAGAACCTGATTACGGCGGCGGTGGTGTGCCTCCTGCTGGCGCATGTCGTCATCCGAAGAATCGTGGACATTAGAGCATGAGCGCCGGACTTTTGATCGCGCTGTTCCTGTTCGTGTTGGCCGCCGTCAGCGCGGTGGGCTACATGTTCGTATTGCGCCCGTCGCGCGACGAAGGCGGAACGGTCTCCCTCCCTTCGCCCATCGCCCTCGAACAACCCGATCTCCCGGGAGCGCAGGCGGCGGTGACCGATCTTTTCCGCCTCATCGGGGAAGCCATGCCGGGTGGCGCGGCGCATGCCGAAGCGGCAGGCCGAAAACTAACGCTCGCCGGATACCGGTGGCCTTCCGCCGTCTCGGTTTTTCTGGGGATTAAGTGCGCCACGGCCGTGATGCTGGCCGCGGCCGCCGTTTGGGCCACCGTGATGTTCCGCACCGATGCCGCCGTTCTGGAAATGGTGCTGCCGGCGATCTGCGGAATCGGTTTCGGATTCCTCCTGCCCGACCGCGTGCTGGCCAGGCTGGCCAGGCGCCGCGTGGAGCGGCTTCGTCGCGGGCTGCCGGCGGCCCTGGATCTGATGGTACTGGCGATTGAAGCAGGGCAGGGGCTGGACGCGGCGATTCTGGATACCAGCCGCGGCCTGCGCTCGACACATCCGGACCTGGCCTCCGAGTTCACGCAGCTCCAATTGGAGCTGCGCGCCAACACCACGCGCGCCGACGCTCTGCGCAACTTCTCCGAACGCTGCAAGGATATGGAGCTGCGTAAGTTCGCCAATCTGCTGATCGACACGGACCGCTTCGGCACCAGCCTCGGCCCGGCGCTCAAAACACATGCGCGCTATCTGCGCATCCGCTTCCGTCAGATCGCCCAGGAGCGGGCCAGGAAGGTCGGCGTGAAGCTGATTTTCCCGGTCTTTTTCCTGATTTTCCCGTCGGTGATTCTGGTGACGCTGGGCCCGGCCGTCATTCTGATCTTCACGCAGATGCAGCACCTACTTGAGTAACGGCCCTTCGACCGGCACGCCGGCCTTTTTGAACACCGCCAGGCTCGATTGAAGACACAGCTTCGCGCTCTCGGCGGGCGGCATTTCCTTCAGTCCCCGTCCGAAAACCTCCACGCTGAGCGAATCCTCGTAGCCGATTTTTGCCAGCGCTTTCAGGAAACCGGTCAGATCGATGATCCCTTCCCCCGGCAGCAGACGCTGGTTGTCGCGAATCTTGTCCGGCGCAAGGTCGGGCGCGTCGCCGAAGTGCACCACCACGATGCAGTCCTTCCCGGCGGCCAGAATATCGGCCACCGTGCCTCCGGCGTGATGCCAGTGCCAGGCGTCGAGCGTCAGCCCGACGTTCGAGCCGCACTCCTTGGCGAATTCCAGCATCTCGTTCATCTTCCATATGAATTCGTGCGGAAACTGGCGGCGGATGTGCAAAGGCCCCAGAAACTCCAGGCCGAGGCGGCAGTGGGAGCGCGCCAGGATGCCGGCGCACTGGGAAAGACGCGCCTTGTATAAACGCCGCAGCTCGTCTTTCGGAGTTTCGCTGGACGACATCAAATATGTCATCAGGCGGGGGCAGCCGATGGCGGCGCAAAAGGGCGCCGCGTCCTCCAGTTTCTGAAGTCCCGTCTTAAATGCAGCGTCGTCCTTGCGATATTCGACCGGCAGACTGGCGAAGGAGGGCCGCAGGTGAAGCTCCGCCAGCAGGCTGCGCGTGGGTTCAACACCCGCGGCCATGGCGGGACCGAGCATGGGATCGACTCCGCCAAATCCGGTGGAGGATGCCAGGCGCGCGAAATCCGGCCAGGCGAGATTGCCGCCGATCGGGACGCCGTTGAGAGCCAGATACATAATCGCCAGAAAACTGGTGGGCCCTGTTGGATTCGAACCAACGACCAACGGATTATGAGTCCGCTGCACTAACCGCTGTGCTAAGGGCCCGCCTTCGCGTCCATCGTACCAATTCGCGGTCCGCCCGTGGCCGAAAGAAAGAAGCGAAATTGTGAGCCGATTTTTGGCGATTCACGCGAATAGAGACAATGAGATAGCAAATACACTTTCTGAAACTCGCATGTTCATAGCGGTGGCCGCCGGAGATTGGGGTGACCACCGCGCGGGCGCGTCAGGGAAGCTCGAGATAGTCGCCTTCGGCGATCCTCACCTCTCGCCTCCGGCCGCGGATTTCGAAAATCACGGTCAGCGCCTTCACTGAGCCCACCGCCGGATCGAAACCTATCTCTTCATTCGAAGCCCGGACGCGGAGGCGGCCGTCGTGCACGCGTTCCTGCAACAGCCTGGTCACCTCACGCGTGCGTCCGGGCACTCCCCAAAATGCGCTGACAATACGGATATCCCCGCGGCCAAAGTCGCCATCGGGACGACGTTCCGGGGGCGGGCCTCCTTCGAGCGCCCAGCTCACGCGGAAAATGTAGCGGCCGAAGCCTCCCTGAGGGTCGCGGACGCGGATGATCACCTTGCCGTCGTTGCGACGCGACGGCGCTTCCACGAGTTGCACGTCGCCGCGCTTTTCGAGCACCTCGAAGTTGAACCCAGGGACCTCGCGTCCGGGCAACGGCTCATTGCATTCCGAGCCTTCGTCACGCGCATCCTGGCCGGCCAGGGTTCGCACAAAGGCCTGGTCGCGGTCGAGGACCACCTCCACCTGATCGTCCACCTGCAAACGGATGATGCACTGGCCGCGGCCGGGTGGAGCGTCGTTGCGTGCCCGGCGGAGCGGAAAGCGTATATCGGCGAAGGCCGGCAGCACGAGCAATCCGGCCACGACGAACCCAGTTATACGGCTGTTTTTCATGTTTTCACCCCTGTCTTTGAGTGTAACCCTGCCGAGGCGAATCGGAGCGTGGCCGTGAAAACGCGCGTTGACCGCTCCCGTGAAAATAGACTTGATTCTGTGTAGACCGAGTCTCGACGCGGCGCGCACGAGTGTTGCCATAGCGTTCCGCATTGCGATGGGTATGAGAACACCCGGCTCTGTGGAGGGGGCGAAAAATTGGGGACAGCCCGCTCTGTCCACGCGGCGGCGAAGAGTCGCGCGTTTTCCCGGAGCGATTAGGGCGCCTTGGGACAGAGTAGGCAGTCCCCAATTTTTCGCAGGCTCTACTGTTTTCGAGGGTGTGTTTTCTCGGAGCGATCGGGGAGTGGGCAGTCCCCAATTATTCTTCATCTTCGACTTCCAGGGCTTCTTCGAAGAGGCGTATGCGGTTGCGGGCCTGTTGCGCCTGGTGGATCTGGGTTTTCGTAAAAACGAAGCCATCTTCGGAGGGGTCGTATGTCTCTCCTCTGTTTTCATACATTTCCGTAATGTATAGTAGCGCGTCCATGTCGTTGGATTCCTTCCACAGGCGGGTTCCCTGGACGCCGCGGAGCTGGGCGGCGGTCTTTTCGATCTGGCGCGAGAGGCGCTGGCTGTGGATGCTGAAAACGGCGAGGGCTTTGGCTTGGCGTTCTAAAAAGGCCAGGAGGGCGGTGCCGGTTAGGTCGTCGTCGGGGGCTACGGAGAGGAGACTGGCTTCGAGGGTGGGGATGCGGTTGAGTCGCCAGGTGGCGTCGGCCAGGGCTTGGACGAGTTGGGATTCGGTGGCGGTTTTGGGGTGGTATTCGGCGGTGAAGGATTTTAGGTGGGCCTGATAGGCATCGAGGTCCTCGGTGGGCAGCACGACGGTCTGCGCGGTTAGTCCGTGGCGGAGTGCGTTCTGGGAAGATCGCTGTTTGCCGGCTTCGGTAATGGGTCCGGTGGAGTTGTTCTGAGTTGGCTCGGTTGATTTCGGTGCGGTCTGTCGACATTTCTATCCTCGTTAAGGACATAACATCGGGCGTCGCGGGGGAGCGGGTGGGTGGAAGTGGTAGGTGATTGAAAAATCAGGGGTTGGTGTTAGGTGGGGGTGCGGGATTGAGAGTCGCGAGTGTCCCGGTCAGGACGGAATCCCCTGGCTCACGCCAGGGGTTATAACCCCGTCCGTGGGTGGGGATCCGGCAAAATGGCCGGGACAACTTACACTCGGTGGTGGCCTCCCAACGGTTGATGAAAACTGAACCAGCTAGAAGTACACCTTCATGGCCAACTGGATCAGGCGCGGGCCGCCGAAGCTGGTGATCTCGCCGAAGGTGGAACTGCTGATGGAGGCCGACGGGCCGTTCCAGTTCGCATGGTTCATGATGTTGAAGAAATCGCCGCGGATTTCCGTTCTATACCGCTCCTTGATCCGGAACGTCCGGCTGATCGCCATGTCGAACTGGATGGAGCCGGGATTGTGAAAGATGTCGCGGCTGGCGTTGCCGAAGGTTCCCACCTTTTCACAATTGGGGTTGCTGGCGTATTGGGACAGGGCGCAACTGCCAGCGAAGGCCGCGGGATTGAACCACTGAACCAGGGTATGCGGCAGCGCAGCCACTCCGGTATTGACGTTCGGCCGGTCGCTACCGGTCCCCTCGCCGCTCAGGGATACGTCCGAGCCGTCGGTGACGGTGAACGGCTGGCCCGAGTTAAGGCTGATGATCGGAGCGACCTGCCAGTCCCTGGTCAACCCCTTCAGGACACCTTGGCCGAGTCCGCCGCTTAAGGCAACCAGCGAGGTATTGAAAATGTTCCGCCGGTCAAAGTTGCAATCCGCCTTCTCGGCATCGCGGTTGTTGGGATTCTGGTAATCGTTGCCGGCCAGCTCGCCGCCGAAATCCCAGGTGCTGATGCAGTGCGACCACGTGTAATTCGTCAGCCAGGTGTAATTCTTGGCGAAGCGGTGCTCCGCTTTCAACAGCAGCGCGTGATAGGTGGAAACCGCGCCGGCATCCGTCTGGTCGATAGCGCTGTAGTAGGCGCCCTGCACCGGGTTCAAAAGGACGGTCAAACGGCGCGCATTTTCGTTCGACGTGGTGGCGGTGGGGCTGGGCTGCGCGATGTTAATGTCGTTGGACCCCAGAATGTGGTTCGTCCGGCTGCCGACATAAGTTGCCGTGGCCAGCCAGTCCTTCGCGATTTGGCGCTGGTAGCTGAGGTTCCATTGCATCGTGTACTCCACCGGAACCTTCGACGGAATGGTCACGTAGGTTCCCTGCGCGGGGAAAATCGCCGCGCCGGGGAAGGGATCGCCCGTCACTCCGGTGGGCGATACATAACCCAGCCAGGGATTGGAAAACGGCCCAGCATTGGTGCCCAGCGCGACCGAGGAGGCATAAGGCGGATTGGTGGTCCAGCGTTCCGGATAGAACAGCTCGGTGGCGTGACCGATGGGGAGCGGCTCGGCCGGTGCAGATTCCACGGCGGAGCTGGCAATGGACGCCGCCGCCGCCATGGCGTGGCCAGGCGCATGCGAGGCGAAGGGATCGTTGCAAGGCGGGCACCGGGTGCGCATCCGGGTATGACTGCGCCTCGTGCCGCCGGGACGCCATCGACCGGTCCGGACGCCGTGACTGTCGGCGCGCGCCGCCGGCGGGTTCCTTCTGCGCTTGCTTGCGAAGCGAGTTGACCTCGAGCCAGGCGCTGGTGGAAAGCACGAGCAGTTCGAGCGCGCCGGCATCGAGCGAACCCTGCGGTCCCGGTTCCGCCGTCGGCGTAGACCAGCGCGGCAACTTTATCTTTCAAAATCAAGGGGAGAATCCGGCCCTCCCCGCTCGCGGGCGATTCCAAATTCCTGCCGGAACCGCGCGTCCAGGTCGGCGAGCCGGCGCGCTCGCCACTCGCCATCCACGGCGACTACGGCCGATCGCGCGAGCGACCGCGGGAGCGCTTCCGTCCAGAGGCGAAATCTTTCACCGCATCGCTGTTGGCAGAAGCCGCGTCGCCTGCCATCCGGTGGCATGGCTGCCCTTGACGACAAAGAGCGCGACTCGGGACGCATAGCGGGCGCTGGTATCGAG
>CAVVNE010000020.1:0-85670 GCA_963749245.1 Bryobacterales bacterium | reverse complement strand
ATGGGCTCAAAAATCCGCGGACAATAAAACCTGCGGCAAATGGTGTTTTCGGGGTGATGAAGATGCTCGCCGCCGGTAGCGGACACGCGGGCAGCGAAGATCGTCCGTAAGGAGATGTTCGCTACTTGAGGCCGAGGTTCTTGAGCATTGTGTCGCCAAGCGCATCGCCGTCGAGGGGCGGCGCAGGGGCGTTGCGATCTTCGATCTTTTTAAGTTGGGCTTCTTTTTGCTGTTTTGTCTTTTCCTCAAAGGCGGCGAGCTGTCCGAAAACCGCGGTACGACGTGCAAGGTCCGCGGCGTGCGCCACCTTGATTTGTTCTTTACTCGCCTCCACCAATTCAAGTCTTTTCTTGACGTCGGGATTATTTGCTGCCGCCGGTATGCTAAGAACGTGGCTGGTAAACTTGTCTATCTCGGCAAACAGCTTGGCGAGATCGACCGCGGGCACGGCAGCAGCGGCTCCCGCGGCGGATGGTTGAGCTTCCATAGGGGCCCCGGCGGCGGCCCCAGCCTTCAGCGTAAACACGTAATCGCACGTAGGGCAGCAGATCCAGTTCCACATACGGGCGATGCAGCCGTCCTTGATGCAGCCCAGCACCGCGCCCGGCTGAAGCCCGACAGGCTTGCTGCACCTAGGGCAGTCGACGCTCGACAACATCGGCGTGCGGCAAAACTCGCAGGCCGGCTGCGCGGGTAGTCCTGCGGCGCCGATCGCGATCAGTACGCCTCCCACAATCTCGGAGTTGGGAACCTGCGGCAGCCACAGCTCCATCAGTTCGGCATGCGGCAACCGGCGCGCGGCGCCAAAAAGAGGGTCGTGAACAACGACCTCCTTCGCGTCAATATCGACCAGCACGGAGTAATGACCGGCGGCCGAATCGCGTCGCACACGATGATTGAGAATGGCGCGAATCCCGGCCGCTTTCGCTAGCCGCAGCGCCTGCAAAGGGTGCCGCGCCTGGATGGCGACGGCGCTGAAACCCCGCTTCAGGGCATCCTGGGCCATCAGATAGGTCGTCGAAGAGATCTGGCCGAAGCGGTTTGCCTTGGCGATCACGGGCCAGATTTCGGTTTGCGGGACTTGCTTGCCAAAAGAGCGATACGCCATACTCAGGCACGCCGCACCGCATGCCCGGCCAGTCAGTTCCTCGGATTGCTTCTCGTAAGGGACAACCGTTGCCGCTGAACTCATAGAGTACCCTCCATCCAATATTTAAATTGGCGTTTCATGGGCCGACTAAAACGGTCGGCCAGCCCAGAATAATCACGCCGCCGTGCACCGTGGGATCGAGCATACGCGCTTGTGGCAATCCACCAGTTAGCACCGTAGGAGAGCCCATGATAATCATGTCCGGAGGACCGACGCAAACCAACATGTCGGTCATGCGCGCCGCCGGCAGACCACCGATCAACACGGTTGGCCAACAGGGCCCGACGATAGGGCCTCCCACGTGGGGCACGACCACCGTGACCATGGGGCAAACATGCATATCCGTCAGCCGGGCCGCTGGAAATGGCATGGATCAACTCTCCTTTCTCATAATGCGAACCGACCCTCCGCCACTCCGATTCCCAGTTCCACCAGCGCTTTTTTGCGTCGCCTGGATCTTCACCGGTTCGACCTTGGTGGACTCGAAGAGCTTCATCATGATGGCAAACCCTTCGGAGCAAAACGGCCCTCCGCAATTGCCATTCCCAGCCCAATCAACGAGCGTTGCGTGCCCTGGATTTCCGGGGGATCGCACTTGGTGGACGCCATCTTGATTGCAATCGCGACTGCCCTGGCTGGGGCAAACGGACTTGGCGGTATGGGCGGCCCTTGCGGTAGACCGACGCTTCCCCCCGTTTGGTTCGCAGCTGCCGCCAGGCAACCGGCAGCCGACGCGGGTCCCAACACCTCGGCCGGCTGTTTGGCGGCTGCCCGATTCGCTTCATCAGGCTGGAGCACCCATTGAACCGTGATCCTGAACGCCCTTCTTTCCCAAGGCTCCAGCTTGTCTCCACAGGTTCGCTGCAAGCTCAGGCAACCCCACCAGATGGCTTCGCGCGAAGGGAGCGCATGGGCGATGAAGTCGATGGCGGCCAGATACTGCTTGTTCTCCACCAGCGCGTCCACGAATCCGCGCGGGTTCATCGCGGGACGTAGCAAGCCCAGCGCGGCCTTATCTAAATACAACCGCGCACAAATTTCGGACGCGGTTGCCGCCGTAACGTTGACGAGCGGCGAGTTGTTCACTTCTTGAGCGTGGGAACTCATATTTATGCGTTAGCGTCGGGCGGCACAGGTTCGTCCGGGGGTAGCGGCGGGGGCGGCGGCGCCGGCGCACCGGGATTAATTTGCACCAGGGGCAAGCCGATGATGGTGATGCCCATCGGACCGATGGTGATCTGGCTCATCCCTGCGTTGAGAGTCAGAGTCCCTGCAAGGCCAGCGTTAATCGTAATGCCAGTCGGGGTCAGCGTAATGTACTGGTCTATCTCGGGTAACATCCCGCGCTTAATCGTGATCGACTGCGTCTCACCAGCCTCGATTTCGATCCCATCGGTCGAGTCCGCCGACATAACCGGGTTCAGTACAGGAAGCAGCGGTCCGGAGGTGATGCGCACGCCTTTGCATCCGCGGACGTCGACCGTCCCATCATCGATGAATGCGCCGTCAAGGCCTCCCATGGCCAGGAGCCCAATCCGGCTTTCGTGGTCCGTAGCCGGCGGCAAATTCTTCCAGCTGACGAGCGAGACCTGGTTGGCGCGAATCTCATAAGTGCCGTCGGCCGATGTGACCCGATGGCCGCTGTTGTCCCCGCCGTCATCGCCGCCCGACCCGCCGCCGCCGCCGCGATTTTCGTCTTCTCCCATGATCTGATCCCTCCCTTACTATTGGCTCTCCGACGAATCCCCATGGACAAGGGCGGGGATATCCAACGCTGTTAGCTCCGTTAACACCATCAACGTGACCCCTACGAGGCCAAGCGCAATCTCCGCGGCGCCGCTCCAGTTGGAACTGGTGATTGCCATCGCGCCCCCAGCGCGCTGTACTATGTCCGTAGCTTTCCACAGCCCGAATTTCCCGGGGTCCGCTCCGTATGCGTCCTTTGCTATGTCAGTGCCGTACCAATCTGGCTCTTCGATAATGCGCTCCGCAAGCAAGATCGCGACCAGCATCACGTCCGTGAGGGCCTGAAAGGCGAGTACGAAGTCAGCCCGTTCCCGGTCTCCCGATTCCTCACTGGCGAGCGCGGCAGCCCGCGCAGCGCCCAGGCTACTCGTGTACTTTTGGACCTCATTCGATCCCTTCAAAAGGTCGTACCCAAACGAGAAGACCTCCGCCAAAACGCCTTGGACGACGCAGAGCAAGCGAACCACGTCCCATTTTACGGAATGCGATTTGTGAATCTCAATCTTCGGCGGTCCGATGGAGATTTCAAAGCTTTGGCCGAGCGTGAATTGGGCACTGGATCCAATGGTGAACTGCATGGCGCCCATGCCACCCCCAATTGCCTGCGCGACGCCCGCGGCTATGACCAGGGGGGATGAGAGCAGTCCGTAAGCTTCCCCGAGCAATGAACCCGTCGAGATGCACATCTGGAGGTTCTGGCCAATGGTGACCGAGTGGTTCACGGGGTTGGCGAACTGGAACTGGTCTCCGTATGTAACCACCGAGTTTAGGCCCGTTATGGCGGCTGGGGGTGGGTCCGGCACCGGATTTCCCTCGTCGAAGCCGGCGCCGCCGCTGCCGCCTGTCACCGGGATGATCTTGCCGACGGTGAGCATGCTGGCGACCCCCACTCGTTCCCCCTTGCTGGCGCCGGCGTGGATCATCTTGTTGTGTTCGGAGTTGAGACTTAGATTGTGTTCCGAGTGAATCGACAGATGTTCCTTGCCTTTTTCGTCGTTGAAGACGACTCCGTTATAGTTCTGGTGCGCCGTACCGCTGACGCTGGCCGACTTGAAGCCCGCCAGTTCCTTGTTCTTCGGCAGCGAGTACCACGGCATATTGTCATGATTGTACACACTGCCGACGATGAGAGGCTGGTCCGGATCGCCCTCTTCGAAGGCCACCACAACTTCGTGTCCGATGCGCGGCCAGAAGAATGCACCCCAGCCCTTGCCGGCCCAAACCTGCGCCACTCGCACCCAGCAGGAGCTGTTCGCGTCCATCTTCCCTTCGCGGTCCCAATGAAACTGGATCTTCACCCGGCCATATTTATCGACCCAGATTTCCTCGCCTGGAGGGCCGACCACCGTGGCCGTCTGCGTCCCCGCGATTACCGGCACCTCGGTCAGCAACTGAGGTCGATAGCGAAGCGTCTCCGGGATGCAGACGAAACGATTCTGGTACCTGAACGAGTCGATGTCCGGCTGGTCGCTGCGGTAGGATTCATCCACGGCTTCATGTTCGACGCGCGTCAGCAGATAGCTGGCGTCGGCGTCGAAATGGCGCTGGAGGGTGGTCTTGTGGCCGGCGGTGAAGTTGCCGCAGTCGCTTTTTCCTTCGATACGAATCCCTAAAACCTCTTCCTGCTCCATGCGTAGACGCACCGCGCGCGTCCGGTCGGCGAACGTGTGCGCGATGTCCGACGGACGGTCTCCGCCGGCGGGATCGATGGCGTCGAATCGCTGCGCGTAGCGCCCCGGATAGTCGTAGATTTCCAGCGAATCGTTGGCCAGGTTGAGCTTGTGCACCACCTTGCCGACGGGCACGGCGACGATGGTTTTCTCCTTGGCTTCCAGATGATTGGTGGGAAGTTCGAACGTGTAGTCCCACAACGTGCATTCGCCCGAGCGCAGCTCCTGGATTTTCTCCCAGGCGAACACCCGCATGTCGGTCCGCACCTCGCCCGAGACCTCCTCGTAAATCGCGGATGATTGCCCCGGCACGGCAGGATGCTTGCTGGTATTGTCGGACACCATCATCTGGTGGTTGCCGTCGGAGTGTATGAAGAAATAGTAGATTCCTTCCTCCTCCATCAGCCGGCTGGCGAAGGCAAAGTCGGATTCGCGGTACTGGACGACGTAATCGCGCTGATAGTAGGTTCCCGTGATGTCGTAGCTGACGTCGAATCCGACGAGTACCTGTTTCAGGATGTCGGGCACTGTCAGATGCTGAAAAACGCGGCTTCGCACCTTCTTCGACAGCAGCCAGAACTTAGGGACGATGTCCGCGCGGAAATACAGGAAATTCTCGTCGCGCTGATGCTGGCTGAAGCGGTTCACGATGCCGTTGAAGTAGCGCTTACTGTCGTCGAGAAGCCGCATCTCCACGGTCACGCTCTGGCCGATGATCGGGTCGAAGCGGACCTCGTCCTTCAGGTCGGCGGCCATATCGACATGGAAGCCAAAAAGGCGCGAGATCTCCTCGTGGCCCCGGAATTCCCGAATGAGCAGGATGTCCGGGCCCAGCGGCGTGGTGATCTTCAGCGGCCTGTCCGTCTGCGTGTATGAGCCCAAGGGTTTCCACCTCCGGAATTCCCGGATTCTACCATGTAGCGCGTGAACGGCGGCTCGATCAGCTCAAAATACCAGCGAGAATAAGACCGTGAAGCATCTTCTGCTGGTTCTGGTCTGGTCCACGGCTGCGTTCGCCCAGCCGAAGAACGTCGTCGTCATCGCCCACCGCGGCGAGCATCTCCATCATCTGGAAAACACCATCGCAGCGTTTCAGGGAGCGGTGGACGCCGGTGCCGACTTCTTCGAGCTCGACGTCCGCACCAGCCTGGACGGCAAGCCGGTTCTGATGCATGATGCGACTGTCGACCGCATGACCGGCGGCAAAGGCGACGTGGCGAAGATGACGTTCGAAGACCTGCGTAAACTGGATGTCGGAGTGAACCTCGGCCCGGGTTTCGCCGTCACGCGCATCCCGACTTTTGATGAAGCCCTGGCATTCGCCTACGGGAAAATTGGTGTCTATGTGGACAGCAAACGGATTTCCGCCGCCGACGCAGTCGCCGCCGTTCGCCGCCACGATATGGAGGAACACGTGGTCGTTTACGGTGACCCCAAATATCTCAAAGAAGTCGGCACGCTGTCTCCAAAAATGAAGCTGATGCCGGAAGCCCAAAATCCCGCCGTCCTTCGCGGCCTCATCGAATCACTCGCCCTCCAGGTCGCCGCTTTCGACGCCTCCGACTTTAACGACGCAACCATCCGAGTCGCTCGCGACGCCCACGTCGAAATCTATGTCGACCGATTAGGCCCCGCCGACAATCCCTCCGCATGGCAGGACGCCGTCGACCGCGGCGCGGCAGGCATCCAAACCGATCATCCCGCCGAGCTGGTCCAATTTCTCAAATCGAAGGGATATCATCGTTAGCAAGATGCCTGTGCTGCTGCTCGCTCTTCTGCTGAGTTTCTCCGACGACTCGATCCGTTTCGCCGAACCAGAGATCCATCTCTGGCCGAACGGAGCGCCGGGCAGCGAAGGCCAGACCGCGCCCGAAACCTGGAACCCCAGCAAGGACGGTTTCCATCGCGTCACCAACATTCACAATCCCTCCATTACCGTATTTCTTCCGGCCAAGGACAAGGCCAACGGAGCAGCCTTCATCGTCTGCCCCGGCGGAGGCCACCAATACCTGGTGATGGATCTCGAAGGGTCGCTGGTAGCGAAAAAACTCAACGAAATGGGCGTCGCCGCGTTCGTTTTGAAGAGCCGGCTCGCGCGCGCTCCGGGATCGAAGTACAAAGCCGATGTCGAATCGCTGGCCGACGCGCAGCGCGCGATTCGCCTGGTCCGCAGCCGCGCGAAGGAGTGGCGCGTCGATCCGGCGCGGGTCGGCATCATGGGTTTTTCGGCCGGCGGCGAACTGGCCGCGCTCGCCGAAACCCACTTCCAACCGCCGGATGCGAACGCCCCCGATCCGATCGACCGCTTCGGCTCGCGTCCGGATTTCGTGGTGATAGGCTATCCCGGCATCCGGCCCGCAAACTTGACGGTCCCGAAGGATACGCCGCCGACGTTCATCGTGGTCGCCAACGACGACAACCTCTCCACCGCATCTGCCGAATATTATGTGAAGCTGAAAGCCGCCGGTGTGCCAACCGAGCTGCATATCTATCTCACCGCCGGCCACGGCTTCGGCATGACTGGACGCACGCCGGCGTTCGCCAATCTCCCCGTCGCGCACTGGCCCAACCAGCTCCGCCAATGGATGGACGCGCTCCATTTTCTTCAACCTGTAACACTGCGTTGAGATAATGCGATGGCCATGATCCTCGCATTTCTTTTTATCGCTGCCTGCGCAGCCGCCCAAAACGCCGCCTCGTTGCCGACCAGCCAGCTGATCAGCGAGCCCGGTCCCACGTTCCGCATCGCGGACAGCGAGCTTTCTTCGCCCGTCAAAATCGTCGCGTACGGCGACACGCGCTTCACCGATCCGGCGAACCTCCGCTCCACGAACCCGAAAGTGCGCCGCTGGCTGGTGGAGAAAATCGCCAGCGAGAATCCGGACGCTATCGTCATCAACGGCGACCTTCCGCTGGCGGGCGACGCGGCTAACGATTACGCGGTCTATAAAACGGAAACGCAAATCTGGCGCGACCGCCACCTTCACGTCTTCCAGACCCTCGGCAACCACGAATTTCACGGCAACGCCCAACAGAGCCTCGATAACTGGTGGAACGCCTTTCCGGAAATGCGCAACCGGCGCTGGTACGCGGCGCAGATCGGCGCGAGGGTATACGTGATGGCCATCGACAGCGACACATCCCTCTTACCGGGCAGCGATCAGGACCGCTGGATCCGCCAGCAGGTCGGCGCACTACCTTCGACGGTCGATTTTTTATTGATCACCATGCACCACCCGCCGGTTGCCGATATTCAGACGCATATCGAGGTGGATCACAATCCGCGGCCTAACGAAATCGCGTTGCGCGATCTGCTCAGCGAAATGGCTCCGAAGATGCACGCCCGCATCCTTGTGAGCGCCGGGCACATTCATAACTACGAAAGAAACGTTGTAAACGATGTTACCTACCTGGTTTCGGGCGGAGGCGGCGCCCCACCGTATTTCGTGGAGCGCACCAAGGGCGACCTCTATCAGAGCCTGATGTTCCCCAATTACCACTACGTCCGTCTGACGCTCCTGCCCGAACGTCTCCATGCCGAGATGGTCCGTGTCACCGATCCGGATGCCGACGAGCCATCGTGGCAGGTGAAGGACAAATTCGATATCCCTGTCAAACCCTAATCCACCAGCACTGCTATGCCACCCGCGCCCCGCCGTCAACTGAGCGGCTGAAATTTCCCGCTCGCCCGGTCATAAGCGGTCACCGTTCCTTCGCCAATGTGATACACCCAGCCGTGCAGCGCGAGATTGCCCTCTTTGAGACGCGCCGCCACCGCCGGATGCGACCGCAGGTTTTTCAACTGCGCGAGCACGTTGTGCTCGGTCAGGACGAGAAGGTCCCGATGGTCCACCTGCGCGTAGCGAAGCCATGCCGTCACATTCGGAAAATCTCCCAGCGCATCCGGATTCAGCGCGCCTTTCATGACGCCGCAATCGGTGTGTCCGCAGACGATCACCATCGGCACCTCCAGCACGCCGACGGCATATTCAATGGTTGCCGAAACGCCTCCGATCGCATCCGGATACGGCGGCACGATGTTGCCGATGACGCGGCAGATGAACAGCTCGCCGGGCTTGGTCTGCGTGAGCAGACAGGGGTCGATGCGGGAGTCGGCGCAGGTGATAAAGAGCGCCTCCGGCCGCTGGCCGAGCGCCAGTTTTTCAAACAGTTCCTGGTGTTTGGGATAGACGTGCTTTTGAAAGTGGGAGACGCCTCCCAGGAATTTTTCCACCGGCATCGGCTATTCGATACCCATCTGCGCCAGCCTGTAGCGCAGGGCGTTGCGCGTCAGCCCCAGCAGCCTGGCCGCGTGGCTCTTGTTCCCGTCGGCCCTCTTCAGCGCTTCGCGAATCAGCGATTGTTCGTAATCGTCCAGCGTCATGCCCTCGGGTAGAAAATTGTCGCCTGTCGCGGCGGAGGCGCGTGAGCGATGCGCCGTGTCGATGCGGATGTCGGCGGCTTCCACGCGCGGGCCCTGCGCCAGCAGAATGCTGCGTTCGACCACGTTTTCCAGCTCCCGGACGTTGCCGGGCCAGTGGTAACTCATCAGGCGTTCGAGCGCGCCTTCACTGATTTCTCCGCCGAATTTTTTTGCGAAATAGTCGACCAGATACGGAATGTCCTCCTTGCGTTCGCGCAGAGGAGGGATGTTCAGGGGCACGACGTTGAGGCGGTAGTAGAGATCCTCGCGAAAAGTTCCTTGTTCGAGGGCGGCGCGAAGATCGACGTTGGTGGCGGCGATGACCCGGACGTCGACTTGTAGAACTTTGTTGCTGCCAAGGCGCTCAATCTGCCGCTCCTGTAAAACGTTGAGCAGTTTTACCTGGATGGAGGGAGGCACGTCGCCGATCTCGTCCAGGAAAACCGTCCCACTGTCGGCAGCTTCGAACTTGCCCGGTTTCGATATATTCGCGCCGGTGAATGCGCCTTTTTCGTAGCCGAACAGCTCGCTTTCCATCAGGTTTTCAGGCAGCGCGGTGCAGTTGATTTTCACAAACGGCTTGTCGCGGCGCGGCGAATGGTGGTGGATGGCGCGCGCGATCATATCCTTGCCGACGCCGCTTTCGCCGGCCAGCAGAACGGTAGCGCGGGTGGGCGCGACGCGCACGATGGTGGCAAAGATTTCCTGCATCGCGCGGGAATGACCGATGATGTTGGCGAACTGATATTTCTGGCCCAGAGCTTCGCGCAACTCTCGATTCTCGTCGCGCAGTTTGCGGACTTCGAGCGCTTTCTCGACGACGACACTGAGGTGGTCGAGCGAAAACGGCTTGGGGATGAAATCGACCGCGCCCTTCTTCATCGCCTCGACCGCGTTTTCGATGGTGCCGAACGCCGACATCACGATCACCGGGGTGTGCGTGTTCTGCGCGCGGATTTTTTCGATGAAGGCCAGGCCGTCCATGCCGGGGAGTTTTAAATCGGTGAGGATGAGGTCGACGTCGCCGGCGAGTTTGAGGCCATCCTCGGCGGTCGCGGCGGCTTTGACTTCGTAGCCGGCGGAGGAGAGATGAAGGCCGATGACCCGGCGGTATTTTTCTTCGTCCTCAATGACGAGGATGGCTGGACGCGGCATCTTGATCTATTGTGCCGCAGCGACGTGGCTGACGGGTCGACGAAACGGGCCGAAACCGGCTTTGCCGTTAAAATAATGGCTCGATAACGTCAGAGCTCCTGGCATGCGGCGGGCTATAGACATTTCTTTATCATCTTCTGAGTACAGTTTCGATGGAGCCGCGAGCGTGAGGCCCGGTTGAATCGGTATCAGATTGATAATAAGAGATTTTTACTTGTCGCTCTATTAGGATATGTGCAGAGCAGGAGCGTTGTTTTTGTCGCGATGAGGTCTTACCAGGCAAATCCTCCGTGCAGACAATCCGTCAGCCGTAATGCGCGTGATCCATGGCACGAATGAACGCCCTATCAGCCGGATATACTGAACTAAACCGTTATGTGGCGCCAAGTCGGATTCGTTCTTGTTGCCTTCGTGGTTCTGAGAGGACAGGGCAGCCGGGGAACCTCTGCGGAGACCCTCGCGAGACTGCACGAGGCGTGGGGCCCAAAGGCGAGTACGCCGAATACGTCGCTCGCGATAACGGAATCTGAGCGGTCCGGCCCTCTGATCAAATTCCGTCTGACTGCCGGCGGCGTACCCAAGGACCTTACCTATTCAATCTTGGCGTGGCCCGTTACTCAGAAGGGGCCGAGCGAAGTGTTAAAGGGTGTCACGTTAGATGCATCCGGTCTGGCAATCTGCGCCGGTAAGCCGGGGACATGCGGTTCCGCGAGCAAGCCCGACGATCCAATCGACTTGGTTTTGCGTCCCGCTCCAGGCGAGCCGGTGCGCTTAGCTCTGGTGTCGTCCGACGGAGGGACCAAGGTGTTCGCAAAATTGGTTCCCGTAGCGTTACGCGGCGAGGATCGAGGATGTAGCGTTGAGGCAACCCTGCTTACTCCGGGGGCAGAGTTGGTTTTGATCGAAGGGTCCGGGCTGCCTTCGGACGGCGAGATCACCATGGATTCGGAATCGGGAGGCGAGCGGCGTGGAGGCAAGGGCAAGGCGGATTCCGATGGACGATATGCGACAGCCATCCTGCCGTACAGACAAGGCGTCGCGGGAGGCACCACGGTCGTAACGCTCAAGGCTGGTAAATGTGCGCCGTCCGTACAAGTTCCGTGGGGCCGGCACAATTGAAGTTGTTTAGACCGGAAAAACGTTCGTCGCTGCAAGAAAAACGCCAAATAATTGAGTAAATCGCTTCCCGTGTTGTTTGGCCGCCGGGGAATGTTATCGTGCGTTCTGTGGGAAACTCGGTGTTGCTTCGCGACTGATTCTCTCGTATCTTTAGACCATGGAAGTACATTTCACCCCTGAGCAGGAAGCACAGCTGGCGCATATTGCGATCAAGTCGGGCACCGATCCGGAGGAGCTCGTGAGAAACGCCGCATTACGTTTGCTGGCGGAGGATGCCCGCTTTCGTGCCGCAGTGCGCGAGGGGATTGAACAGGCGGACCGAGGGCTGTTCATTGAGGAAGAGGAAATGGACGAACGTTTTGAGCGGATGTTGCACTCGTAAAGAATGCGCATCCGGTGGACACCAGCCGCCGTGGCGGATCTGGAACACATCAGCGACTATCTCAAAGACCACCATCCCCAATACCGGCAGTCGACGATGCGCAAGCTGTACGAAGCGATCCGATCGTTGAAACAATCGCCGGATCGCGGAAGGCCTGGGACGGAGCACGGGACGCGCGAGCTCTTTTTCGCTCCCATGCCCTACGTCGCCGTGTATCGCGTGCACGAGCGCAACGTTGAGGTGCTTCGCGTGTACCACACTGCGCAGGAGCGGCCATAGGTTCCACTACACCGGCAGCACCACGTGAAACACGCTGCCTTCGCCTGCTGAGCTTTCCACTGTTATCTGACCGCCGTGCTCGTCGACGATTTTTGCGCAGATCGGCAGGCCCAGGCCGACGCCGTCGGGCTTTGTCGTGAAGAACGGGTTGAAGATGCTCTCCAGATTCTTGGCTTCGATACCCGTGCCGCGGTCGATGACGGCTACTTCCACTTTTTTGTTGTCGAGCAACTGGGTCTTGACCGTCACCACGCCGCCGGGGGGACTGGCTTGGGCGGCGTTCAGAATCAGGTTTGAAAAAACGCGTTCTAAAAGTTCGGCGTCGAACTTCATGGGCGGGATGCCGGGCGAGTAATTTTTGTAAATCTCGATCCCGGCGAGCGAAGCGGGGCGTTCGCGGTAGAAGCTCGCGACCGCGTGATCCAAGAGCGTGGAAATGTCTCCGGGTTCCAGGCGCAGGTGTTGAGGACGCGCGAAATCGAGAAAACGCGTGATGAGCGAGTTGGTGCGGTCGACTTCGGCGGAGATGTAGCCGGCCATTTCCTGGGCGATGGGATTCTCGCCGGCGACGCTGCGGGCCAGCAGTTCGGCCGAGGTCTTCATCGTTCCGAGGGGATTGCGCAGTTCATGCGCTAGGCCGGCGGTGAGTTGTCCCAGCGCCGCGAGCCGCTCCGAACGCCGCACCTGCGCGACCGCCGTTTCGAGCTTTGCCGCCGTTTCCTGAAACCGCCGCGTCTCACGCCGGCTGGCTTCGGCGAGCTGGTTCACCAGGAATCCGACAACGATCAAGGTGATCATGCGGAGCGCGAACTGGCGGCCCGCCTCCGAGGCCCAGTCGACGTACTGCTCCTTCGCGAGCAAAAGAATGAACGACGCGTTATGGAGGCAGGCGAGCAGTGTGAATACGGTGGTGCCGAGGAGGCCGAATCTGGTCGCGGCGGAAATGACCGGGAGCAGAAGAATGACCCATAAGCCGCTCTGAAGGCCGTCGGCGTAATAAATCATGATCCAGATAAAAAGGAACTTGATGAGGACCGACATGGCGGGCGCCATGCGGGGGTCGAAGATCTGGAGCACCGCCAAGGCCGCCAGCGACCACAGGACACGCGGGTCGCGATAGGGGCTGAAAACCGCGATGGCGGCGAAGGCGAGGAGCCAGACGTAATCCTGAGGCCGGAGATAGTGTCGCTGCGGGGGCACAGAATCGATGATATGACAGGAACACGCGATTTCTGGAACAATAGCGCTTGGTCGCTGCGTATTCTTGACTGAGAAAGAGGAATTCTCCAATGTTCTGTAGCAAATGTGGTGCGCAGGTTGGGCCGGATGCCCGGGTTTGTCCGCAGTGCGGGGAAGCGCAGTCGCCGGTGTTTTCGAGCGCGCCTGCCTGGACCGCTCCCACGGGCGTGAAAGCGCAGACGGGAAAATGGATTTCCGCGGGCTGGGCGATGGTGACCGCGGACATGGGCAACTTCGCGCTGCTGTCTTTGATTTTCGTGCTGGTGAACTCCGTCGCGTCGATTGTGACACAGGGTCCGTTGCAGGCGGGCATGCATTTGTTTTGCATGAAGAAAATGTACGGCCGGCGCGCGGAGCTGGGGGATTTGTTTAAAGGATTCGACTATTTTCTGCCGGCGTTTGTCGCGGCGCTGCTGATTGGCGTGTTCGTCTTTGCCGGCATTTTGGTATGTATCATCCCCGGCTTGGTGGTGGCGGCGATGTTCAAGTTCACCTACCTGTTCATCCTTGATAAGAGGATGGATTTTTGGCCGGCCATGATGGCCAGTCATGAAGTGGTGAAGGGCGACTATTTCGGGTTCACGATGTTCCTCATCGTGATGGGATTGATCAACCTGCTGGGCGCGCTGTGCTGCATCGTCGGGCTGCTGGTGACGGTCCCGATGAGCGTCGCGGCGATTACGATCGCCTACCAGGAATGCGTCGGATTTGAGCAGCGGACCGTCGATGCTCTCTAGTGCATTCCTAAGGCGCTGTTCTGACCGCTCCCGGTGGTCGCGGCTCCATAACGCACCATGTCACATTCGACTTTCTTGGGGGCGCGACAGACTAACATGATCCGCTGGGCTCTGGCTGCGACTTTATTCGGCGTGCTATGGACGTTCACGCCTCCGGCCGAGCCTCACATGCGGTTGTGTGGATTTTATTGGTTGACCGGGCTCCCCTGCCCGTTGTGCGGGTTGACGCGGGCGATGTTCGCGCTGGCGAAGGGGCATTTCGCGGAAGCGATCCATTTTAATGCGCTGGCTCCGCTGGGATTTGCGATGATTTTCTCATTGTTCTGGACCGGGAATGTAACCGCGAAACTATGGTCGGCCGGAGTGGCGGCATTCGCGGTGTACGGAGTATGCCGCATTTTTGTGACACAATAAAATTATTCCGGTCTTTCGGCATGCCCCCATCCAACATTTCTGATTCGCCTGAGATGTCCGCGAACGACAACTCATTCGGCGATATTCTCAACCAGTTCGAACAAACTCACCATTCGCGCGGCGAGACCGTCGAGGGCACCGTGATGACGGTCACGGCCGACACGGTGTTTGTCGACATCGGCCGCAAGATGGATGGCGCGATGCCGCGCGATCCCGCCGTGAATCTCAAGCCCGGCACCAAGCTGCTGGTTTCGATTCGCGGGCGCGATGAGGATGGGACCTATCAGCTCTCGACCATTAAAGTGGAGACGCCCCGCGACTGGAGCGCGCTCGAAACCGCCTTCGCCGGCAAGAAGATTATCGGCGGGACGGTGACGGAAGTGGTGAAGGGCGGGCTGCGCGTGGATGTCGGCGTGCGGGCGTTCATGCCCGCTTCACGCAGCGGCGTGCGCGAACAGGCGGAGATGGAGAAGCTGGTCGGCCAGCAGATCGAGTGCCGGATCACGAAGCTCGACACGTCGAGCGAGGATGTGGTCGTCGACCGCCGCTCTGTGCTGGAGGAGCGCGAGCGCGCGGCGAAAGAAGAGGTGTTCGGGACGCTGCACGAGGGCGCGGTAGTGCGCGGCACGGTCCGTACGCTGATGGAGTTCGGCGCTTTCGTCGACCTGGGAGGGATCGACGGGCTGCTGCACGTTTCCGACATGGCGTACACGCGGAACGTCAAGCCGTCCGACGTGGTGGCCGTGGGCGATACGGTCGACGTCAAGATTCTGAAGATCGGCAAGGATTCGAAGAAAATTTCGCTTGGGCTGAAGCAGTTGCTTCCCGATCCCTGGTCTCTGGCGCCGGAGAAGTACCCGTTGGGATCGCGCGTGAAGGGCAAAGTAGCGAGGGTCGCGGACTTTGGCGCGTTCGTGGAGCTGGAACCGGGCATTGAGGGGCTGATTCACGTCTCCGAAATGTCATGGTCGAAGAAAAACGTTCGCGCGCAGGACGTGGTGAAGGAAGGCGACCAGGTGGAGGTCGTGATCCTGGGCGTCAATCCCGCGGATAAGAGAATTGCGCTCGGTTTGAAGCAGGCGCTGGGCGATCCCTGGGAAGAAGCGCTGAAGAAATATCCCGCCGGTGCGGTCGCCGAGGGCAAAGTCACCAGCCTGACCAAGTTCGGCGCCTTCATCGACCTGGGCGACAACATCGAGGGGCTGGTCCATATCGGGGACATCACCAATGAGAAGCGCCTGAATCATCCAAATGAGGCGCTGAGGGTCGGCGAGACCGTAAAGGCGCAGGTGCTGGAAGCGGACAAGGAACGGCGGCGCATCCGCCTGGGGATCAAGCAACTGATTCCGACCAGCATCGACGAGTACATTGCCGAGCATAAGGCCGGAGACGCTGTTTCGGGCCGCGTCGTCGATGTTTCCGGACAGAAAGCGAAGGTCGAGCTGGGCGAGGGTGTTTTCGGGTGGGCAAAGCTCGCAAGCGAACAAAAGGCAAATATCGCGGCGGGCGCAGGTAAAGCGGACCTGGGATCGCTGACGGCGATGCTTTCCCAGCGCTGGAAATCGGGCGGCGGAGGGGATCAGGCGGCCGCGGGAGCTCCGCGAGCCGGACAGGTCCGCAGTTTCAGGATTTTGAGCGTGGACGCGGCCGCCAAGCGAATCGAGTTGGAGCTTCCGTAAACGGTACGTTTACCGGTCGCGTCCGTCTAAATAAACAAGTTGAACCGGAAGAGTGGAGCCGCGCGATTGGCCCAAAAGACGGGTGGGCAATTGGAAGAGACGGCGCTGATCCGGGCTGCTCAGGGTGGGGATCGTGCCGCATTCGAGCAACTCGTCCGCGCCTACGATCAAAGTGTGCTCCGGCTGGCGATGAATCTGCTCCGGTCGCCCGAGGATGCGCAAGATGTGTACCAGGAAGCATTCCTGCGAGTGTATAAGAACCTCGACAAGTTTCGCTTCGACTGTAGTTTTCACACCTGGCTGTACCGCATCGTCACGAATCTCTGCCTGGACCACATGCGGAAGCGCAAGGTGAGGAAAGAGGAGCCGACGATCGTGGCGACCGCCGAAGGTCCCCTGGACCGGATGGACGCGGTACCGGAGGAGAGAGTGGATGGCGATCCGCAACGATACTTGTTCAGCGGGCAGTTGCGGAAACGGGTGAAGGAAGTGCTGGCGGAACTGACTCCGCGGGAACGAATGGTGTTCGAGTTGCGGCATTATCAAGGACTGCGGCTGAGGCGGATCGGAGAGATTTTGGGGACGACGGAAGAAGCGGCGAAAAACTGCCTGTTCCGGGCGACGCAAAAAATGAGGGCTGCTTTGGGAGATTTTTTATGAGCGGTGATTTGAATAATTGCGGAGTGGTGAAGGAGTATTTCGCGCTGTACCTGTACGGCGAGCTTTCCTTCGATGAGGAGGAACGTGTCGAAACGCATCTGGACGGGTGTATCGATTGCCGCAAGGCGGTGGAGCGGCAGCGCGAGGTGCAGATCGCTCTCGACAACATCGCGATCGAGCCGTCGCCCGCGCTGCTGCGGTCCTGCCGCGAGGATTTTCACTTTCGGCTGACAGAAGAGTCGCAGGCGAAACACGGATGGTGGGAACGGTTCACCGACCTGCTGACGGGCCGCGTGGCGCATACAGGTTGGTTGAAACCGGCGGGCGCGTTGACGCTGGTGGCCCTAGGATTCGGCGTGGCGCGGTTGATCCCACCGGGCTCGTTCGGCAGCGGCGGGCAATTCGAAATGGGCATGATGGAGCCGGCGTCGCGCGTGCGCTACGTGGAGCCCGCCTCTGACGGGAAGGTGCAGATCGTGCTGGATGAGACGCGGCAGCGCATTATATCCGGGACTCTCAACGATCAGAAGATTCGCGTGCTGCTGCTTTCAGCCGCCAAGGATCCTTCCGATCCCGGCCTGCGCGCCGAAACGGTGGAGATCCTCAACGGCAGCGCGCAATCCTCCGATGTTCGCGATGCGCTGGCGTTCGCGCTGCTGCACGATCAGAACGCGGGAGTGCGTCTCAAGGCGATGGAGGGTCTGAAGCCCTTCGCGCAGGAGCCGGAGGTGCGCGCCGCGATGACGCAGGTCCTGCTGAGCGACTCGAATCCCGGACTGCGGACGCAGGCGATCGACCTGTTGACCAAGGGATTGAATCAGGACAATCCGTCCATGAGCTACGACCGGCAGGTGATCGGCGCGATGCAGGAACTGATGCAGAGAGAGCACAACCTGTACGTGCGGCAGCGTTGCAAGACGGCGCTGGAAGCGGTGAAGGCGTCGACGGAAACCTATTAGAATGCACTTTGTTTCTCTCATTTCGGTGGCCGCTTCCCTGTTTTGCGCGCAGGATTCGTCGCAGTTGACGCGCGAGGGTCCGTACTACGTTCGCACCATGAGCGGGCCCCTCACCGGCCGCGTCCCGGCGCAGCTTCAGGTGGTGATGCGCGGCAACATTGTCCTGCGCGGCTCCACGGGCGATCAGATCCTCTATAAACTCGTCCAGCGTGTGAAGGCGCGCTCGGAGGCGGAAGCGAAACATCTGGTTGGCCTGGTGGGTATGTCCAAGGCCACTCCTCCGCTGATCAGCATGATGACCTTTACCGTCATTCCTTCGGCCGGCGAGCAGGTTTCGAACGATCTAGAAGTGAGCGTGCCACGGCAAGTGGTGCAGACGGTCGTCATGACGCAGGGTGGAAGCGTGGAGGCGTACGATCTGGACGGCAGCGTGCAGGCGATCGCCGCGCTGGGGATTCGCTGCGACCGGATTCACGGAAATGTCGTCGGCCACAGCGGCGGCGGCGAGATCCGGCTGGGCAAGATCGGCGGGTCCGTTCAATGCGGATCGGGCGGCGGGTCGATCTTCATCGATAGCGTCGGCGGCTCGGCCCGTTGCGAAACGGCGGGCGGAGAGATCGTCGTGAATGAAGCGGGCGGGCCTTTGATGCTCGCCAACGCGAGCGGCAACATTGAAGTGGGCCGCGCGATGTCGACCGTGGAAGCGCATACCGGCGAAGGAGTGATCGAGGTGAACCAGGCGGGCGGAGAAGTGATCGCCGACACGCGTGGCGGCTCGATCCAGATCGGCTCGGCGCATGGCGCGCGGTGCGAATCGGCGGCCGGCGCGATCCGGGTGAAGAACGCGTCCGGTCCGCTGAATGTCCAGACGATGATGGGAAGTATTCTGGCGGAGCTGATCACGGGGGCGCGGATCGAAGATTCTTTGTTGAGCGCGAACTCGGGCGACGTCACCGTTCTGATTCCGTCCAGACTATCCTTGTCGGTGATGGCGCGGAACGATTCCGGCGCCAACCCGCGCATTCAGTCCGATTTTTCGGAAGTGCCGGTAAAATTCGGGTTCAGCCGTACGCCCACCCTGGCCGAAGGCCAGATCAACGGCGGAGGCCCGCTGCTCCGCATCAACGTGGGAGCTGGGATCATTTACTTAAAGAAATTGAGGCAGTAATCGGGAATGCGGTCTGCGATCTTAGTGACGATGTGCGCCGTACTGGGGCTGGCGCAGAACTCGCGGCCGGCGATCGCCGGCGGCGGGAGCTATATCGGCGTGATGATGCAGGAGATCGACAGCGAGCGCGCCAAGGCGCTGAAGCTGCATGAAGAAGGGGGCGTCGAAATCACGCTGGTGGAGCCGGATAGCCCGGCTGAGAAGGCGGGACTGAAGGTCGGCGACGTGGTGCTGAAATACAACGGCCAGCGCGTGGAGGGTATGCAGCAGTTCGCGCGCCTGGTGCGCGAGACGCCCGCCGGACGCGAAGTGAAGATCGACATCACCCGCGGGGGCGCACCGCAGACTGTAACCGTGCGGGTGGCGCAGCGCAAGGTGCAGCGCCCGGAGTTCGGCGAACTATCGCCGATGCCGGAGCGCTTCGATATTCACCTTCCCGATCTGCCGCGCGGCTTCATGACCTTGCGCAGCGCCGTTCTGGGCGTGGAGGCGGAATCGATTGACGGGCAGTTGGCGCAGTATTTCGGTGTGAAGGAAGGCGTGCTGGTCCGGTCCGTGTCCAAGGGTTCCTCCGCGGAAAAAGCGGGCATCCGCGCCGGGGACGTGATCGAGCGGATCGAAGACGCCCGCGTTGCCACTCCATCCGACATCTCGGGCCGACTGCGTACTCTGCATGGCAAATCGGCCTCCGTGGTCCTGATGCGCGATCACAAGGAGATGACGGTCTCTGTGACCATCGCCGATGACGACCCGGCGCGGATTCAGATCACCCCGTTCCAAGTCCCCTAGCTCGCGTCTTACTCCGTCCCTACCTTGACCGCCCGCGCCCTGCCCATCGACTGCACCCGCACCAGCAGCTCGACTTCTCTGCGGGGCACTCCCAGCGCGGCGGCGATGTGCGCGATGTCCTCGCCCCTCCTCAGCATCCTCATCGCGTGGACCCTCTTGTTCAGATTCAAACCGGCGCGCAGCGGCGCGGGCACGAATGTCACCGGCTCGTCGGCGGCCGGTGGCGCGGGACGTTCCGCTTCCTTGAGCCGGGCCATCATTTCCTCGATGCGCATCCGGTGCCGGAACACATGCCGGCGGATTTCGCGCTTCAGCGTCACAAACAAGGCAAGCGAGGAAAACAATCCCGCCGCGATCAGCAGATAGGGAAGCAACGGCATCAGTTTCATCAGTTGAGCGTCCGTAGTCTCTCCTGGCGGCTGATCACCTGATGGACCCGCACGCCAAAATTTCCTTCCACCACCACGACTTCGCCGCGCGCGATGACGCAGTTGTTGACGATGACCTCCACCGGTTCGAGAATCGAGCGGTTCAGCTCAACAATCGAGCCGGTCGTCAGCTTCAGGACATCCTTCAGCGGCACCTGCGCGCGGCCGAACGAAACGCTGACCGGCAGTTCCACATCGAGCAGCAGCTCAAAGGTTTTGGAATTGGCCGGCCCGGCGAACCCGACGGCCGTTGGGGCCGCGGCGGCCGTTTCCATCGTCTTGGCGGGCGCGGCGGCGTCCGGCTGCGAGGGCGCGACCATGGCGGTGACCAGCGCCGCTTCCAGGCCGATGGCCACGCTGACGATCTCGCCGCCGAGATGTACGCGCAGCACGGCCCACTGAGCATCGGCGGAGATCGAAGATTCTTCGCCGCCCGTCGACGTCACCTCATGGCCGAGACGCCCGCTCATCGAGCCGGCGATGCCCGAAAGCGCCTGGCTGACCGTTTCCAGATACGTCGATTTCAGGCTGGCCGCGTCGCTTTCCTCGATGCCCGCAGCGCGGAGCACGTGCCCTCCGGCAGCCGTCCAGGCGGCTTCCGAAGCGGCGATCCAGACGGCGCCGGCGATTCCGGCGAACGGCTGATGCCATCGAAGCGTGCCCTCGGCCGGAGCTTCCGACGGCTGGTCGACTTCGATCTGCGGCCGCTCGCCGGCCATGGTTTCAAAAACCACAGCCAGGCGCGAGGAAAACTCCTCGAACAGCCATTGGCGAATGTCGGCGGCGGTATTCACCGCCTACACTCCACGCGCCATCGGCCAGCGCTTTTCCATGTACGAGCGCAACCTCAGGATGGCCTGGGATTTGAGCTGCGAGATGCGCGATTCATGCAGATGGACGATCCTGGAAATCTCGCGCAGCGTCAATTCCTCGTGATAGTAAAGACTCAGTACCGTCTTTTCGATGTCGGGCATCTTTACGATCGACTCGGCCAGAAGCTTTTTGAGTTCGCTGCGCTCCAGCAGCCGCGAAGGCCAGTTTTCCTCGTCCCCGGAAATATACTTCAGCAGATCCCTGCTGCTATTGTTGTCGTCCTCCGGCGCCGCGCTTTCCAGGCTCCCCAGGTTGAGCCCGCGCACATCCACCAGCCAGTCGTGATACTCCTCGATCGAAAGCCCGAGCTCCCCGGCGATCTCCTCCTCTTCGGGCGAGCGGTGCAGGCGCTGCTCGGCCCGGGAAATGGCCGCCTCAATCTGCTTCGACCGTTTGCGCTGCTGGCGAGGCGCCCAGTCCAGCCCCCGCAGGCTGTCCAGGATCGCGCCGCGAATCTTGTACTCGGCGTAGGTTTTCAGCTTCACGTTGTGCGACGAGTCGAAGCGGTCGATCGCCGAGATCAATCCGACGATCCCGGTCGAAATCAGGTCGTCCAGGCTCACGCTCTCCGGCAGCCGGTCGTGGATCCGCCGCGCGATGAGGCGCACCTGCGGCAAATGTTCGAGGATGAGTTGTTCCCGCTGTTCGGCGGAGGTCGCGCCCGCGCCGTAGGCTTGCGCTCCATAAGGATTTGCCGTCATCTGAGT
Organism: Bryobacterales bacterium; assembly: GCA_963749245.1. GTDB lineage: Bacteria > Acidobacteriota > Terriglobia > Bryobacterales > Bryobacteraceae > Palsa-187. Next base: position 64,093 of record CAVVNE010000020.1, on the reverse strand, counting down.
AGCCTGTTCCCGTTTCGTGGCTTGCTTCATGCGGTTGCTCCGAGGCTCCGAACCGCCTGATGGCGCGCTCCGCGCACTCTGTCCGCGATCGATTCCTTCGAGGCGGGCTCGAGGTCGTCCGGAATCTGCTGTCCCGTCGCCAGGAAGGAGATCGGAAGCCCCCGCCGGGCCGCTTCGCTCACCAGCACCCCATAGCGATCCGTCTCGTCGAGCCTGGTGAACAGCAGTTTTTTCGGCTGGAAGATCGCGTACCTGTCGATCACCCGCGCCAAGTCCGGCGGCTTCATCGACGCCGACAGCACCAGGTGCGTATCGATCTCCGGATGCGTGGCCAGCAGCCGCGCCAGATCCGCTCCGTCCTCCATTTCGCCCGCCGCCAGGCCGGGCGTGTCGATGAACACCCAGTCCTTCCCGCGGTGCTCCTCGATCGCCTGGGCCAGCGCCACCGGAGTCTCGACAATATCGAACCCGATCCCCAGAATCGCCGAGAGCGACCGTAACTGCTCCGCCGCGGCGATGCGATACACATCGGCCGAAAGAATGTACGCCGGCTTGCGCGAGGTCAACCCGAACCGCGCGGCCAGCTTCGCCAGGGTCGTCGTCTTCCCCACGCCGGGAGGGCCCACCAGCGCCACCACGCCTCGCGCCGCTCCCCTTCGGCCCGGCGTCGGATCGATCTCAAAAAGGTCCTCCAGTGGAGTTCCCGCCGCCACCTGCCGAGCCAGCGTTCGATCGAGCTCGTTTTCGATCAGCAGGTTGTAGAGGGCCGAGCCCTTTGCCGGAGCCTGCGGCGCCGGCATTCCCGCGCCCCGGAACGATTGCGCCATCCGCTCAATTTCGCGTTTCAGATCGGCCACGTCCTGCGCCAGGCTGCCGGTGGCCACGGCGCGCGCGGTGGCGTTCGCGACGGCAGTTTTGCTGTCCGGGGGCCTCGCGGCCGCGTCCGCTCCCGATTTCGGAGGCACGCCGAACACGACTTCATAAGCTCCCAAGCTCCTGGTCTCCGGCGTCGAAGGTCTGGCGTTGATCAGCAGGGCGTCCTCGCCCAGTTCTTTGTGGGCCAGCTCCATGGCCGCCTCCACGGTTCCCGAAAAGTAGCTTTTTAGTCTCATTGAATCAGGCCCATCGACACCACCCGCACCCCGGACGGAATTTCGTTATGCGAAAGGACAGACAGATTCGGGAGCTGCCCCTCGATCATCTGCCGCAGGTAATATCGCGCCGAGGAACTGGTCACCACCGCCATCGGCGAATCGCCGGACCCCACCGCGCGCGTCACCTTGTCCAGAATCTCCCGGATTTTCTGAGGGGCCAGATTCATATGGCTTGACTGCTCGTTGTACTCGATCGCCTTCTCGATCGTCTGTTCCATCTGCGAATCGACGAAGAACGCAGGCAGTTCGCCCGAGGGATTTAAGTAGGGCTTGACCAACATGCGCCGGATCGCCTGCCGCGCATATTCGGTCAGCAGAATCGGATTCTTTGTCATCGCCGCCGCCTCGCCCAGCGATTCGAGAATGGTCACCGCGTCCCGAATTGAAACCCGTTCCCTCAACAAGTTCTGCAATACCTTCTGCACGGTGGCCAGAGGGAGCAATTTCGGCACCAGATCTTCCACAACTTTCGGATTCTCTTCCGTGACCCGGTCCAGAATATTCTTAGTGTCCTGGCGCGAGAGCAGTTCGCAAGCATGCCTTCGGATCAACTCCGCCAGATGCGTTCCTAAAACGCTCACCGCGTCAACCACCGTATATCCCTGCGAACGGGCATAGTCGGCTTTATCCGATGGAATCCACAGCGCCTGAATCCCGAACGCCGGCTCCTTCGCCGGAATCCCATCAAGCGGCGGCGCCGAGCCCCCAGGGTGGATCGCCAGGTCGCAGTTCTGCATCATTTCGAAACGTGCGACCTCCGCGCCCTTCAGCAACACCACGTATTCGCCCGACTTGAGCTGCAAATTGTCGGTGACGCGCACGGGCGGCACCATATATCCCATGTCGCTTGCCATCTGCCGGCGAATTCCGGAAATTCTTCGCAATAAAGGTGAGTTCTGCGCACCCTCGACCAGTTTCACCAGGCCCAGTCCCACTTCGAGCGCCAGCGGTTCCACTTTCAGCAGGGTTTCCAGATTGTCCTTATTGGCGGCCGCGCTCGACGCGGCAGCGGGCGCCGCCGCTTCTTCGAGCATCACTTTCTGGTGCATTTTCCAGCCGAACAATCCCACGCCGGAACCCAAAATTAGGAACGGAAGCGTCGGCAAACCGGGAAACGCCGCCATCGCGATCAGCACTCCTCCGGAAAGCATCAACGGCTGAGGATTGCTGAACACCTGCTTCTTCATATCCGAGCCCAGCTTGTTATCAGAGCTGGCGCGCGTCACGATCAGGCCGCCGGAAACGGAGACCATCAACGCCGGAATCACCGTCACCAGGCCGTCGCCGATGGTCAGGATCGTGTAGGTCGACAGGGCTCGCTTCAGGTCCATTCCATGTTGAAACACGCCGATCAAAAATCCGGCCACGATGTTGATGGTCGTAATCAGGACGCTGGCCACCGCGTCGCGCTGCGTGAAGCGGGACGCGCCGTCCATGGCGCCGTAAAACTCCGCCTCCGCCGCCAGATTCTTGCGCCTGGTCCGCGCTTCGTGCTCGTCGATCAGTCCGGAATTGAGGTCCGAATCGATGGACATCTGCTTGCCCGGCATCGCGTCCAGGGTGAAGCGTGCCGTGACTTCGGAAATACGCACCGCGCCATGATTGATCACCACATACTGAATCGCGAGCATGACCAGGAAGATCACGATGCCGATAATGTAGTTGCCGCCCACCACGAAATTCCCAAACGCCTCGATCACCTGCCCCGCCGCCCTGGTGCCGCTGTTTCCGTGCATCAGAATCAAACGGGTGGATGAAATATTCAGTGCGAGCCGGAACAGGGTCAGCAGCAATAAAGTTGTTGGGAAGACGCTGAACTCCACTGGCTTGGTGATATACATCGAGACCAGCATCACGATCACGGCCAGCGTGATGTTGGCGCTGATCAGGATGTCCAGCAGGAACGAAGGCATCGGCGTGATCATCGCCATCACGATGCCCAACACCGCGACGGGCGCGCCGATCTCACTTAGGTTCCCGAATCGGGACCCCTTCTTCGCATCCGCCGCCGGTTTCAATGCAACAGCTTGCGGCTTCGGCGCCATGCCGCGAGCGGGCTTTTGTGCAGAAACGGGTGCGGGTTTAGGAGAGGCGGCCATCCAGGGCCGGAGTGATGCACTTCACGAGCCGGATTCGCTTGCGAAAGCCACGGATTATTCCTGCTATCATGCCCACGGCGGAGGAATGCTCCAAGCTGGGCGTTGATCGGGCTTTCGGGTTCGGTCGAGCCTCTCTGGGGTTACCCCAGGGCAACGTGTAGGACTGAGATTTCGTCGCGTGAGCGGACGCTGCGCCAAGGCGCAGACGGGCTCACGCAGAGTCGGACTCGTTGGAGCATTTTCCGCCTTTAGCCATGCCGAACAGGGCCGTTGTGGCGGCGTTAGCCAAGGCGTTTCTCTCGGGCGAACCGACGGTCGAGGGGATCGTCGCGCGCGTCTCACAGATGCTGGCCGGAACGCCTCGCTGGCTGGCTCCTCTCGCCCGCCGCTTCGTCAAAACCTTCCCTCCAGGCGTCCTCCGGCCGCGCCATCGCGACGTCGTGCGGTTTCTGATGAGCACGCCAATCTTCCGCCGCCGCAAAATCTCCCTCGAAACCTGGCTGATCGAACCGGCCCGAATGCAGCCGGTCTGGCCGATTCCGATTATCGAGACCACCGGCGCGCTGGCCGACTGGCTGCAACTCAGTGTCGGCGAGCTGGAATGGCTGGCCGACTTAAAAGCCTTCAGCACGCACTATCATTACCGCGTCCTGTCAAAACCCTCCGGCGCGATCCGCCTCATCGAAGCCCCCAAGCCTCGCCTCAAAGGCGTGCAGCGAAAAATTCTCACCGGGATTCTCGAGAAAATCCCCGCCCATCCCGCCGTTCACGGCTTTCTCAAAGGACACTCCATCCAAACCTTCGTCGCTCCTCATGTGGGCCGCCGCGTCGTCTTAAAGATGGATCTCGAAGATTTCTTCCCCTCCATCTCCGGCCCAAGAATTCAGGCCCTGTTTCGGACTATGGGATATCCCGAACCGGTCGCCGATCTGCTGGGAGGCATCTGCACGACAGTTGCTCCGCGTGCATATGGTCTCTATTCCCGGCCTCACCTTCCGCAGGGCGCGCCCACCTCACCCAGCCTCGCGAATCTGTGCGCTTACCGCGTCGATTGCCGTCTTTCCGGCCTGGCGAAATCGGCCGGCGCCGCTTACACCCGCTACGCCGACGATCTCGCTTTCTCCGGCGGCCAAGAGCTGGAACGGTGTGTGGACCGATTCTCCACTCACGTCGCGTCCGTCCTCCACGAAAGCGGTTTTTCCGTGCATCATCGCAAGACTCGCGTCATGCGGCAGTCGGTCCGGCAGCAGCTGGCCGGCCTGGTCGCCAACCAGCGCATTAACACCCGCCGCGCGGACTTCGATCGTTTGAAGGCTACTCTTACCAACTGCGTCCGCCATGGGCCCGAGAGCCAGAATCGCGAAGCTCATCCGCACTTCCGGCTGCATCTCCAGGGCAGAATCGCGTTTGTCGAGTCGATCCATCCGGACAAAGGGAAACGGCTCCGCGACCTGTTCGATCGGATCTCCTGGCAATAGCTTGCCGGTGAGAGACGAGACCGTCCCTAAGCTTTGGAGGTTTTGAACGTGGTTTGCCCGATCCGCGCTATACCTGCAGTGTGGGAGGGCCGGGACGCTCTCGTCACGGTTTCTCATCGGGGTTCTTTCGCGTCTGTCCGCATGCTGACGCATGGCGGTTCCGTTGTCGGCACGATGTGGGTTGGAAGGGGCTGGACGAGAGTCTCGACGCGGCACGCCCACGGGCGTGCGGCACAAAAACCCACAGGGTCTTCTTCATTGGGGGAGTCGAGGGCTTCCAGGGCTTCGTCGACGGGCTTGTTGCGCCTGGTTGATTTGGGCTTTGTAAAAACGAAGCCATCTTCGGATTGGCGTAGTTTTCTCCTCTGTTTTCATACATTTCCTTAATGTAGAGCAGTTTGTCCATCTCGTTGGATTCCTTCCACGGGCGGGTGCCCGAGCGGTGGCCTTTTCGATCTGGCGGGAGTGGCGCTGGCTGTGGATGCTGAAAACGGCCAGGGCTTTGGCTTGGCGTTCGAGAAAGGCTAGGAGGGCCGTGCCGGTTAAATCGTCGTCGGGGGCGACAGATCGCAGACTGGCTTCGAGCGCGGGGGCTTGGCGCCCCGGCCCCGGTTGACGACATTTCGTGTCCTTTTCCATATAAGGACTTAACATGGTCGCCGCAGGGATTCGGTGGGTGGAAGTGGGAGGTGGTTGAAAAGTCGGAAGTTATTGTGGGTTGGCGTGGTGTCTTCCCTAGAAATTGGAGTTTGAGTGAAGGTCGATTAAGCGTCTGTTTAAATGCGTCTCGCTTGCGGGCTGTCGATTCTTAAGTTGTTCGAGGCGCCTGGCGCCTGTGCAAAGAGACCAATGCAGGCGATCACTGAAAGAGCAACCAGCGCGCCGATTTTCCAATGGCATCCACGAGATGAGGAACAATCGGGAGTAGAATGATATGTCGTTGCGCCAAGTTTGAGTGCCCGTCATCGGGCCAAGGAGATGGGAGCGTGCAGCGTTTCTTTGCATGGATTATCTGCGCGGCCCTGTTTGAAGCGGCCGCAGTGCCTTTTGCGGCCGCCCAGCAGGCCACGACGCCGGCCGCGATCTTTACCGCCGAACAGCTTCAAGCCGGCCGCGCGATTTATACGCGAGTATGTTCCGCTTGCCACGGCGCGAACCTGGATGGCACGGGCGACGCGCCCGCGCTTTCCGGAGGCACTTTTTTGCTCAAATGGCGCCCGAAGATGGCGAGCGAGCTGGTCGGCGAGATCCTCCAAAACATGCCGCCCACCGATCCGGGATCGCTGAGTGAATCGGCCGCGCTGAATGCCACCGCGTACATCTTGCAGCGCAATGGCGCGCCGGCGGGTCCGCAGGCGTTGACCACCAGTGCAACCATACAGATCGGAGCGACGCTCGGCGCGGCTCCTAGCCGGCAAGGGACCGCAGGCGGCCAGCGCGCCAATCCGCCGATCGTGCTCGGTGCGGGCACCGCGTCAGGACAGGGAAGGGGCGGCGCGACAAACGCCCGCGGCGTGAAGGTTGCCGGAGAGGTTCGCAATTATACTCCGGTGAGCGCGGAGATCCTGAAGAACCCGCCTCCCGAAGACTGGTTGATTTTCGGACGCACCTATCAGAGACACAGTTACAGTCCGCTCAACCAGATCACGCGCGACAACGTAAAAAATCTCCAGTTGAAGTGGGTTTGGGCGATGAACGATTCGGGAGCGAACGAGACGACGCCGATTATCCACAACGGCGTCCTGTATCTGGCGAGCCCCAGCAACATCGTGCAGGCGCTCAATGCCAGAACCGGGGATCTGATCTGGGAAACACGCGTGGGACCGGATCAGGCGCCGGGCTACGGCGGGATCCGCAGCATTGCGATCGCCGAAGACAAAGTGCTGCTGCCGACCAGCGACGCGCACATGGTGGCGCTCGATGCGCGGAACGGAAAAATTCTGTGGGACACGCCGGCGTCCGACAAACCGCATCCTTCCACCAGCGGCGACATTGTCATCGGCGACAAAGTGCTGATGGGACTGACGGGTTGCGCGCACTTTGACGGCGAAGGCTGCTACATTTCCGCGTTCGACATCCACACGGGGCAGCGAGCCTGGCGGTTTTACACGATTCCGCGCGAAGGGCAGCCGGGCAGCGATACGTGGGGCAATCTCCCGATGAATAACCGCGCGGGCGCGGAGACATGGCTCGCCGGCAGCTATGATCCCGAACTCAACATGACGTACTGGGGCGTCGCGCAGTCGAAGCCCTGGAATTTCTTGAGCCGCAGGCTGACGCCGTTCGACAAGACTCTTTACGCCAATTCCACCGTTGCGCTCAATCCGGATACCGGCAAACTGATCTGGTATTTCCAGCACGCGCCCGGCGAATCGTTCGATCTCGACGAAGTTTTTGAGCGCGTGCTGATCGACTCCGGCGATCAGAAATGGTCGTTCAGCGCGGGGAAAGCGGGCGTTCTATGGAAACTCGACCGCCGCACGGGACAGTATCTCGGCAGCAAGGAAATGGTGAAGCAGACGGTGTGGGACCACATCGATCCCAAGACGGGCACGCCGCGGTATCGCACCGATATTCTCGAGATGCAGTTGAACAAGCCCATCGAAGTCTGCCCCAGCACGGAAGGCGGGAAGAACTGGCAGGCGATGAGCTACCATGAACCGACGCGCCGGCTGATCGTGCCCCTTAGTCAGTCGTGCATGCAGTTCACGGCGCGCGAAGTCGACTTCCATTCGACCGCCGGCGGGACTGCCGGAGAGCGCAAGTTCCTTCCGATGCCCGGCACCAACGGCCAGATCGGAAAACTCGCGGCATATGACGTGGTCACCTTGCAGGAAATCTGGAAATACGAGCAGCACGCGCCGTTTCTCACCGCGGCTTTGTCGACCGCCGGTGGCTGGGTGCTGGTCGGCGATATCGACCGCCGCGTCCACATTCTCGACGTCGAGACTGGGAAGGTTCTGTGGGAAACGCGCCTCGGCACTTCAGCGCAGGGCTTCCCGGTGACCTATAGCGTCGACGGGAAGCAATACATCGCCGTCATGAGCGGACTGGGCGGCGGCAGCCCTCGCAACGTACCGGCCGTGATCGCACCCGATATCAAGATTCCGCAAAGCGGGCAGGCCCTGTACGTGTTCGCCCTGCCGTGATCTATTCGATTTGACGGCTTCGAAACTCGATTTCGGCGTTGCGAGGCATGCTGACAAAACAGTGCATCGAGGAAGCGATCCTCTCAAGGCGACACTCCAGAGTGGCTCTTTCCGCCAGCGGCAGAAGGAGTCACTTCAGGCCGTCCCTTTTGATTTCTAGACACTGCTGGAGCGGTCGCTGAATGAGGAGCGGACGGGCAAACTAAAGGGAAGGAAGAAGGCCGGTTAACCAGGGGGAAGCTTGGCAAGGAGCGTCTGAGGAATCGGGACCGGCTGGTAAAGGTTAATCCACGTTCCAGTCGAGTTCATGATCGCGACGACTGTGTTCCCTGCGAGCTTGAATTGATACGGCCCGAGCGCCAGCGTGGCCGTGGTCCGAACCACGGTTCCCGTCTGCACTGTGTGCGTCAGGCCAGGGCCTGGTTTAAAGAAACTGATGTTCTGTCCGGACGAGTCGATGAAAAAGGACGCCACGAAGAGGTCACTTGATAGAGCGTGCGCATCGATCAACTCAAGAGGCGGCGGGCGGCGGTGTCCGAGTGGCGCCAGTGGATTCACGAGCTCGGCGAGCGGTGATTGCAGGACCCAATCCGCATAATCGTCCGCGAAGGAATATTGGTCCGCGGAAACGGTCGAGCTTTTGCCCAGGTAGGAAGCATATTCATTTTTCTGCGCCGGGGTCAGAACGTTGCCATATAAATAGAATCCAACCGCTCGCGTCAGCTCCGCGTCGATCGGCGTGGGGGTAACCAGCCTCTGCGAGTAATCCCCAAGATAAAAAGTGATGGCGTTGCCTTTCACCGCCCAATCGCCCTGAGCTACGTTGTAAGGCGAACCTAGATCGGGTTCGGATTGAATCAGCGAAATGCCGGTCAAATGGCTGGCCGGCAGGACGTTTAGGATCGAATCAAGCCCCTGGGTCTCCGCGGGAGTGAATTGTCCGGCCTGCCCGCCCGTCTGGAGAATCTGGATGCTCACGGTCGTGCCGGCTCGTGTGAATTGCTGGGAAATCGGCAGCTCGCTGGCGAAAAACGAAGGCAGCGTTACCGGCGTGGGCAGACTGACCTGAGGGCCGGTTCCAATCTGATAACGGACCGCTTTGCCATTCTGTAAAAAGAACTGGTAGGCGGAGCCGAACGAAAGTTCTGTGCTAGTCAGTGTAACCGCTAACTCGTCCGGGGGCGCAGTGTATGAAGTGTAGAGGAATACCTGGTTCGGCAGCCAATTCGTGAATGTCCCAGCCGTGAAGAGCGCCGACAGAATCTGTCCCGGTTCGGCCGCTGCTAGGACGTTATCAAGGAAACTGTAACTGTTGGAATCCCACGAGAGGGCAGACTCGATAAAGTCAAAGAGCGTTGACGGGGATGGTGGATTCAAGGGTATTGCGTACCATTCTTGCTGCTGCTGAAGGGTAAGTGCGTTAAAAACGACACCTGGCAAATCGTAAGGGAGTGTATCGTTAAAGTCAATTGGGTTCGTTTGACGAGTGCTCAAGCTCGGGAGATAGGAAAATAATGTATCCAGGGCCGCTGGCCGATCCGGCGGTGGGATTACTCGGGTTTGAGCCATAAGGCTGGGCCTGCACATACTGCAACTCTTGGAGCTGGGACACGGGGTATCGCGCGAGGGCGGCAAGAAGCAAGGCTATTTCGCTTGATGTGAATTGATACTGCGGATCCGTCGAAGTACTGCTGACGGCAATCTGCACGGCAGTGCCCGGGATCGTGTAAATTGTCGCGTACGCCTTCTGAGCACCCACCGACGAAAGAACCACGGCGCCTAGCAGCAACCACTTTTTTGCCACGACTTCCATTTTGGCTTCCGAGCTTTTTGTAGTATAGTGCAGCCGCTTGGCGAAGGATGTATGAAGGCATCCGCGCCCGCGGCACCATTACCCGCGTGGGGTAGCGCCGGACTTGCGGCTTGGCGTCGCGCTTGTGCCCCCATCGACCGCGCGATGGCTCCCGAAAGCACCTTCCGCGTCACGTGTCTCGTACAATCAATAAATGGCCGCCACCGCCGAGCCCACGTATCTTACCTCCGGATTCATCCGGCTCACGCGGCCGCAGCTTGTCGGGACGCTCGGCGGGCTGCTGCTTGGTCTGCTGGTGGCCGCGCTCGATCAGACCGTGGTCGGTACGGCCGAGCCCCGCATCATCGCCAGCCTTTCGGGCTTCGACCGCTATCCCTGGGTCGCGACGGCTTACATGCTCTCGATGACCGTCTCGGTTCCGATCTTCGCCAAGCTCTCCGACATTTACGGCCGGAAATGGCTGTTTCTCGGCGGGTTGATTATTTTCGTCGTCGCCTCGGCGTTCTGCGGCGCGTCGGGCGACCTTCCTTTGCGGCTCGACGGCATGAACCAGTTGATTCTTTTCCGGGGCATTCAGGGTATCGGGGCGGGCATGCTGTTCGGGTTGACGTTTACCATTGTCGGCGACATTTTTTCGCCGATCGAACGGGGAAAATACCAGGGAATCTTCGCGGCCATGTGGGGACTCGCCTCGATTTTCGGTCCTACTCTGGGAGGCTTCCTCACCGATCATTATTCCTGGCGCGCGGTCTTCTATGTCAACCTGCCGGTGGGAGTGATCGCGGCCGTCGCCATCTGGCTGGAGTTCCCCTCGTTCCGGCCGCACGGCGTGGAACGGAAAATCGATTTCGCCGGGGTGATTGCGCTGATCCTCTGCCTGGTTCCCCTGCTGCTGGCGCTTACCTGGGTGACCGATTACGGCTGGACGTCGACGCGCGTCGAATCGCTGCTGGTATTTTCGACACTGATGCTGGCGGCGTTCCTGTTCGCGGAGACCAGGGCGCCGGAACCGCTGATTCCCTTGGTATTGTTCCGCAATCCGATCATTGCCATCTGTTCGATCGCTTCGTTCGTGCTGGGCATGGGAATGTTCGGAATCATCATTTATCTGCCGCTGTTCATGCAGGGAGTGATGGGCGTGTCGGCGACGCAATCGGGATCGCTGCTGACGCCGTTGATGATGTCGGCGGTGGTGGGAAGCGTCGGCGCGGGCCAGTTCACATCGCGCGCCGGCAAATACAAAATCCTCGCCCTCCTCGGTTCGATTGCGATCGCCCTCGGGATGATCCTGTTCGCGCGCATGGACGGAGACACCCAGCGCATCGAAGTGCTGCGGGGGATGATCGTGGTCGGGTTGGGGATCGGGCTGATCCAGCCGGTCTATACGCTGGCGGTCCAGAACTCGGCTCCGCGGGAGCATATGGGGTCGGCCACGGCTTCGGCGCAATTTTTCCGGTCGATCGGCAGCACCATGGGGGTATCGATTTTCGGGAGCGTGCTGCTGACCATTTACAAGCGCGACTTTTCAGGCGCGGTGCCGCACGGCACGCCGGACATCGCGTTGCGGCCGTTCCACAATCCTCTGATGCTGGCGCAGATCCGTCCGCAGCTCGAGGCCGGATTCGGGCGCTACCCGGGCGGGCCGCAGCTGCTGAAAATTCTGCTTGCCAACGTGCGCACATCGTTGGTGCATGGGATTCACGCGATCTTTTTTGTGGGTGCGATTATTATGTGCGGGGCAGTGGTGCTCAACGCATTCCTGCGCGAGGTGCCGCTCAAAAGCCGTATGTCGGTGGAGCCGGAGATCGGATGATAAACAGGATCGGCGGTCCGGATCGGAGGGGGCCGGACCGCCGTTGGATCAACCTGGACCCCACGCGCAAACGGGTGGGTGACTGCGTCCAGGCATCCAAACTCGATATCCGAGGTCGAAACGGGAAGCCTTACCTCTGGAGTTGGTTATTCACGACTCCCATTCGTTCTACTTATTCGACGAAGCGGTAGCAGGAAAGTTGCAGGGCGCGATGTAAATAAAAAGGGAACAAATATACGCCGGAATACGTATATTATTTCGACGTTTTCGTGAATAATCCCAACAGCCCGCCGAGTGACGAGCTTTTCTTTTTCGTGGTTTCGCCGCGGCCGCCGCTCAACTTGTCCGCCAGTTGCATGATGCTCTTTCCGAATATCGTGCTGGGCGGCGCGGGCTTGCCCTCCATCAGCGACTTTTGCACCGCGTCGTAATCGCTCGGGAAAATGTCGTAGACCTCGGTGTGCAGGGCGGTGGCGATCACTTCGCGGCTCAGGCCGACGTCGCGCAGGTACCGGTTCACGATCAGCCGGATCTTCCAGCGCCCGATCCGGTTCGCGTCGAGATAGGACAGCGCGCGTTGCGCCGCCTGAAGCGCCGGCAGTTCGTTGGTGGTCACCAGCAGCAGCTCATTGGCCATGCGAGCCTGGTTCAGGTTCCATTCTCCGTAAACGCCGGCGGCGTCGATCACCACGACGTCGTAGTTGTGCCGGGCGTAGTCGAGAATCGGCGAAGGATCGCGCAGCTCGTTGGCGCCTTCCACCAGCAGCTCCGGAGCCAGCATCACGTCGATGCCGTGCACATGGGTCACCATCGATTTCCACAAATCGTGATCGAGTTCGTGGGCATGCGACAGCGCATCGACAAAGCTGTAAATCGACTTGATCTTCAGCAGGAACGACATGGTTCCGGTGAGCGGATCCAGATCCGCCAGCAGCACCCTCTTGGCGCCATGCCGTTTCCACTGGAACGCCAGGTTACAGGCGATGGTGGTCGCTCCACAGGCGCCTTTGGCCGGCATCACCACCATGATCTTGGCCGGCTCCTTGCCCCCGCCCTCGGATTGCTGGGTGCGTGCGATCTTCGCGAGCACCCCCTCGAACTGCTCCCCGGTAAAGGGCTGGATCAGAAAATCGGCAGCTCCGCCGCGCAGGCAGCGCAGCATCGCGTCCGGATCGTTGCCGGTCAGCAGCGCGACCACTTGGATGGACGGCCCCATGCGCGCCATTTCGCCCAGAAGTTGTAGAGATTGCTCGGGATCCGTGACCACATCGAGGAAAATGAGGTGCGCGCCTCCGCCTCCCATCGCCCCGCCTAAGTCCCGCGGCGACGGATAACTGCGGACATGGCTCGACGCTACGCCCGGCAGGTGCGTGGTGAGCAGCGGCGACAGTTCGTCCGCCATCCGCGAATTCGGACTGATAACAACGGCCCGTTTCGCGGTTGCGGAAGGAGCCTCACTTCTGGACATGGCGTCTGGCGGACCACTTTGGAATTCGTTCCAAAATTGTAAATCGGCTAAAAGCGATCATAACATGAGAGGCATCCGCCCTTCCTTCTACTAACAAAGTGATACTCCCGGACGATGAGACTTGCAAGACCGGGTTAGACCAATTCCGGAAGAAGAGAGAGAGAAAATGACTAACTTAACTGAGATCAACACACACTCCATAAGCGGGCCGTATTTTTCCCCCGCAAAAAGCGTCTCCGTTTGCGACACCCAGCCGGTCACCGCCGAAGGCGTACGGACGCTGCTGGGGGGCTCCCCGGATCTGGTCTTCGCCCAAGCCAGCGATTCCCTGGCGCAGGCCATGGAACTGGTGCACCGCACCTCGCCCGACGTTTTGATGTTGGACAAAGCCTTCGGAATTCAGGCGATCCTTGAATGGCTAACGGAGTTGAAGGCGAAGGACGTGGCGCCCGCTACTGCAATTGTCATCTGGGGCGTCTCCGTCACAGAGGCGGAAGCTCTCCGCTTTCTCCAGGCCGGGGCCCGGGGAATTCTCCGGAAGACCGCGGGCATCCCCGTCGTGCTCGCGTGTCTCCGAACCGTCGCCCTTGGCCGCAGTTGGATGGAGGATTGCGTTTTCCGCGATTCCGCGCGGAGCGACCGCTATCCGCGCAGCGAATTGACCTCGCGCGAGCAGCAGGTGCTCGAACTGGTGGAACAGGGCTTCAAGAATAAGGAGATCGCCAACGATCTGGGCATCCGCCCCGGCACCGTGAAAATCCATCTCAAGCACATCTTCGAGAAAACAGGTGTTCGCGGCCGCTATGGCCTCGCCCTCAGCGGGTTGAAGGACCGGGGACTGGTTTCTATTCCGGCCTGAGGAGAGATTGCTCATGGGTCGCGGCAAGAGGCTGCCGCGACCATAGGGGTGTTTGTCTAAAAGCTAAATCTCATCTGCAACTCCAGCCTCCGGTTATTCGCATTCTCGGAAAACCCTCCGCCCCCGCCGCCCGCCAGCGCATTCGCTTGCCCAAACAGAGGCGACGTGATATCTCCGATAATCGCCCCCGGATTGGTATGGTTCAGCAAATTCCGTCCCTGCATCGAGATCGTCAGATTGTATTTCCGGTCTGTCGTCGGCGCGCTGAAAATTCCGCTCATCGGACCGTGGTCGTGGCCCATGCCTCCACCCATGCTGGACGGTGTTCCGGAGGCGGTCGTCTTCTCCGGCCCGAACCCGAATGTTTTCGCGACGCGCACGTTCACCGTAAACTGACCCGGCCCCCGGCCGAAATTGCGCGGGAGAATTTTCTCGCCAGGCGCCGGATTCGGATCGAGCAGGCCGTATTTCGTCTGAATCAACCCCGCCTTCGACGGATCGTTCGCAATCCCCGGCCGCGAGTTGAACAGCGACGTCCCATACTCGTCCGACCCGGAAGTAATATCGAACGGCGCCCCGGAGTTCAGATTCACGAACGGGCTGATTCGCAAATTCCATCGGGTATTGATCGACCCCCCGATAAACGCCCTGTTCCGGATGTCGCTCGACGACGGCCCATATTCGCCGACCTGCGAATAAGGATTCGAAGGATAGGTCCCCAGCCCGTCGGTATTGCTCATCGCCTTGTTCAGCATGTAAAAACCGAACAGCGAAACGTTTTGATTCAGGCGCGAATTGATGTTGGCGATCAACTGGTTCTGGTTGTACAGGCCCGAAGTAGTCATCAGCAGCAGCGGATTCGAATTGCCCAGCGGATAAACAGGGTTCGCCGGATACGTCCCGGGGAGAGGCGCGTTGATGTCGAACGACCGCAGTTCGTGCAGCCCGTGCGAATTCGTGTAGGTCACCGATAGCGTCGTGCTGGCCGGCAACTGCCTTTCCAGCGTCACCGCGCTTTGCATCAGGTACGGCGCGTGCAGATCCGCGTACTTTTTCATAGTGCACCTGCGGCGCGAGCGAACCGTTTAGCGACGCAATCGATGGAATGTTCGGATAGAACAGCGGATTCGTCACCACGTACGCCTGTATCACCTGCCCGTTATAGCGGTCCGCCGTCAGCGTGTTGCCCAGCCCGAACCGGTCGTAAAAGATCCCGAATCCGCCGCGAATCACCGTCTTCGGTTTCGGATTGTTGGCTCCGCCCGGAGCCCACGCAAAACCCAGCCGCGGCGCGAAATCCGCGTGGTCGCTGATGTTGGTCTGCATCTCGTAGCGCACGCCCAGGCTCAGCGTAAAGTTCGGCCGCACCTTCCAGTCGTCGCCCGCGAACACCGATGCATCCATCTGGTGCAGGGCCAGGTTCGGATTCCCGGCGCTGATGCTGAACTGCGAAGGCTCGCCTCCGAGCGCCTCGATCTGCGCCGGCGTGTATCCCAGCCCTTGAAACAGCACCGTGCGCCGGTAGCGCTCAATCGACGTAATCTGCACTTCGGTCCCCGCGATCGGCTGATTGTTGGCATCGAGCATCGGCGCGAGGCCTCCGGCGAAGGTGAACGTTCCGCCGAAATTCGATGGCGACGTGTTGTTGTCCGTCTGCCCCCGCATCCTGACGCCGAACTTGAACTGGTGCGCCTTCTTCGCCATCGTGGTGTAGTTCTGCAGCTCGAAGTAATTCTGCCGGTCCGAGGTATGCCCCACGGTCGATGCGCCTTCGTTAAACGAGTTGAGCACCAGAACCGTAGGGTCCGTGGAATTGGCGGCAAGCTGATACGCGCTGCGGTAATACTGGAAGCGCGTCTCGTTGATATTGGTTCCCAGCACCGCCGTCTCGGTCACCTGCGCGGTCTGGCTCAGATAATCCATGTGGTAGCCGCGCACCGGCAGATCGAAGCTGCCGATTCCCGCATCCGTCAGGCTGAACTGCGTGGTCGAATAACGAGCTACCAGCGTATTGTTCGGACTCAGCGCGTAATCGAGGCGGGGGCTCAGGATGAAGCGGTGCTGCGGAGTGGTCGTGTTCTGGTGAAACGACGTGGGCGCGAGCGTCGCCGGATCCAGTGTCACGGCGTTCACGATCGATCCGTTGTCGACAATGTGTTTCTGAAAATCCACGGTGAACGACATCCGTTTGTTGATCGGCCCGCTCATGTTGCCGCCCATTTCGTTCAGCGAAAGGTCCGCTTTCTCGGCCGAATAAGGATTGCGCGAGTTCCAGAACTGGTTGGCAAAGTTGTAGAAAAACGTGCCGCGAAACCGGTCCGTGCCCGGCCTGGTGAAAATTTCAATGCGGCCGTAGCCGATGTGGTCGTACTCCGGCGAAAACGGATTCTGGTTGATGCGGATTTCGCGAATCGAATCCTTCGGAGGCAGCTCGCCTCCGCTGAATCCGTCGATAAAAATCGACCCTCCGCTCGGCCCCGCCGAAGGCCCGGCGAGCGCCTCCAGATCGGCCTCTAAATCCTCCGGATCGTCCGATAGCGCGTCCAGGTCCGCGCCGCGCAGGGTAAGCTGGCTGGCGTTGCTGGTCGATTCCGTGCTCAGTACCGGCCCGACGCTCTCGGCGACGGTCACCTGCTGCACGGTTGTGGCGACTTTCAATACCAGATTCAGCGTCTGCGCGCCGGACTTTAATATAATCTTCACCGGCTGCATCGCCAGATCGGGAGCGGCGGCCGTCACGGAATAACTTCCCGCCGCAAGCCCCGTCACCGCGTACATGCCGTTATTGTCCGCAGTCGCGATTCTGCTGCCGATTGTAACCTTGGCGCCCGGAACCACCGCGCCGCTTTCGTCGGCAACTTGTCCGCCCAGAGTGGCGGTCTGCGCAAAACCCGTAGCCGCGCCGAGCACAGAAATCAGAAGGAGTTTGTGAATATGTGACATTATGTATGGGAAAAACTCGCCTCAGTCAACGAGGCGATGAGGAGTGTAAATAAGATTTTATCGCAAACGAC
Organism: Bryobacterales bacterium; assembly: GCA_963749245.1. Classification (GTDB taxonomy): domain Bacteria; phylum Acidobacteriota; class Terriglobia; order Bryobacterales; family Bryobacteraceae; genus Palsa-187. The sequence goes on along the minus strand of CAVVNE010000020.1, from coordinate 47,246 downwards.
GCGATATTCTTATCGCGCCTGCACTGTATTTGGCAAGTCGTTGATTCTGAAAAACTCAGTCGTGCCGCATGCCGGTCTGGTTCGTCGAACTACTCGTAGAGGAGTTCCGACAGCCGTCCTTCGGCAACCAACCGAGCGTGGGTATCCTGCCAAGACTCGGCGGATCCCGCGGCGACCGCCATCGCGTCCTGAAATTTGTGCGCGCCATCCAGCAGACCCGCTAAATAAACGAAGGTCTTCGGATTCTGGACCATTTCCCAGACTTCGCGGGAATTTTCAACCAGAACGCGCTCCAGCGCCGGCGGTGTGTCGAACGCGGGCCGCGGGCTCAGTGCTTCGAATGCCTGAAACGATCCGTCGTCGTAATAGAGGCCCAGGTCCTTCTTCATATCGTTCAGGTACAGCAGCTCCATACCGGTCTTGGCTCCGTAAAACAGCCGCACTTTGCCTTTCCAACGCTTGTGCTCGCTATAAATATGCTTGACCAGGGCGCGAAAGGGTGCGATCCCCGTACCGACGCCGACCATCAGCAGGTTGCAGGACTCGTCGCCGGGGACGCGGAAAGGACTCCCATACGGACCCGTAATTTGAATCGTCTCGCCGGGGCGCGCATCGCAGAGATAGTTGGAGGCCTTGCCTGGATAGCGCTCGCCGGAGATGTCGTCGATGTAAAAGCACCGGCGAACGCAGATCGAGATCGTGCTTCCGGAGTGGTTCTCTCCTTCGCGCGGGCTGGCGATGGAATAGAGGCGCAGATGGTATGGATTGCCGAACTCGCGCGGGCCGGGCGGCAAAACACCGATGCTCTGCCCTTCGAGGTAGTTGATCGCGCCTTCGGGCAGCTTCAAGACCAGATGGCGCACTTCTGCCTCCCAATTCTCCGGCGTGATTCGCTCACTACTGACCAGCGTCGCGGGATAACGGCGCGTGATGTCGAATTCATGCAGGTTCATGATGCTCCTCCTTCTTGCTTTGACAACGGCCCTGGTTTTGGCATCCGGCGCACCCGTGGGTCATATCCTCCAGCACGTCCTGATCGCGGCGCAGACCGGATTTCCGCCGCACGTAAGACATCCACAGGAACCACGCGCCCATGATCAGGAAAAATGCCAGCGCGGCGCGCAAGAATGCAGCCATCATTTCCATATCAACCTCCGCTCCCCATTCCGGCGAAACCCATGAACGCGAGAGACAGCATGGCCGCGAGCACCAGCGTCAATGCGGTTCCGCGCGCCAGGATGGGAATATCTCCGAGATCGGTGCGTTCCCGGACCAGCGAGAGAAGAATCAGGGCCATGCAGTACCCGCCGCTCGCCGCGATCGCAAAGACCGTGCTCTGTACAAAGTTGTACTTGCGGAAGGTCTGAAACAGTGGCACCGCCAGCACCGCGCAATTCGTCGTGATCAACGGAAGATAGACGCCCAGTTCGCGGAACAACGCCGGGCTCTCTTTGCGGATGAACATTTCGGTCAACTGCACGGTCGCCGCGATGATAATGATATAGACAATAATGCGCAAGTACTCGGCATGAAAGCGGACCAGCAGCAGATTCGCGCCGAAGGAGAGCACGCTGCTGACGACGATCACGAACATCACCGATACGCCCATGCGCCAGGCCGTCGAAAACTTGCCCGACATGCCCAGAAACGAGCACATGCCCAGGAACACGCACAGGACGAAATTGTTGATCAGAAAAGCGTCGAGAAAAATGTGGGTCAGGGATTCGTTCATGAAATCACCTCCATCGGCTGCGCGACCTCTGCCCGCTGAACTTCACGCTTCCGTTTTTCCTTGCGCTCGCGCCAAAGCGTAAACGTCAGCAGCCACATGGCGAGCGCAATGAACCCTCCCGGCGGCAGCAGGAACAGCACCCACGGCTCAAAGTTATGGCCAAAGAGAGGCACGCCGAGAAAGGTCCCCGCGCCCAAGACCTCGCGGACCGTGCCCAGGCAGGTCAGCGCGAAGGCGAATCCCAATCCCATGCCCAGCCCGTCGAGCATCGACTTGCCGACCGGATTCTTGCCCGCGAACGCCTCGGGGCGCTCCAGAACAAGGCAGTTCGACACAATCAGCGGAATGTAAGCGCCCAGCGCCTTGTACACATCGATGCTGATCGCCTTCACCAGGTAATCGACCACGGTGACCGAGGTGGCGATGATCGCAATGTAAGTGGCAATGCGGACCTGCTTCGGCATCAGTTTGCGAATCAGAGAAATCATCCCGTTCGAACAGACCATCACGAAGGTCGTCGCCAGCCCCATGGCCATCGCATTGCGGACGCTGTTAGTGATGGCCAGCGTGGGACACATTCCCAGCACCATCACGAACACGGGATTCTGCTTCCACAGTCCGTTCAAGAACGGGTTGTCGATCACCGCGGGGCCGGCCGCCGGATGACAGGATAAGGGTGCGTTCGCTTCGCTCATCATTGGCCTTTCTCAATACGGTCCAGGTTCCGCGCGATCACTGGCGCGGTGCTTTTGATGCTCTCTTCGAGCATCCGTCCCACGGCTCGCGACGAAATGGTCGCGCCGGAAATCGCGTCGATCTCCCAGGGGTTCTTCTTGGAGCCGTGTTTTACGGTCGTAATCGGATGGCCCGCGCCGGCGTCCAGCGCCTTGAAGTTGGCCGTGAATTCCGGATCGCTTCCAATCCGGCTCCCCAACCCGGGCGTTTCCTTCATGTCGATGATCTTGAATCCGGTAATGATTCGCTTGTCCGGATCGTAGGCATACATGGCGGAAATCACGTCGGCGTAACCGCGCTCGCTGGCTTCGATGACGACGCCCAGAAATCGGCCGTCCGCGCCGTATCCGGCGAACAGCCTCGGTCCCTCGCCTTGCAAACCGGACGAGACAGTCAATTCCCCCGAAGGCTCAATCGAATAAACGATCTGTTTCTGGATGCCCGGCAGGAGTTGCGCGACAGACTCCCGCATGATGATTTCCTGGTTGTGGCGGATTCGTCCGCGCGTGTTCACGTCGCTGACCACAATCAGCAGCCCACAGAGCAGAGACACAACAGTCAGCGTCCGGACCATCGGAAAGCCGCTCGCATTGGAAGCTGACGGATTCATATTGCTACCTTCTTCACCCCTCCGTACGGCTTGGGTTGAGTGAACTTGTCGATCAGCGGAGAAAGCGCGTTTCCCAGCAGGATCGCGTACATCACTCCTTCGGCGAGGCCGCCCAGGAACCGGATCAGCACCGTGATCAATCCCATGAGTGCGCCATAGATCCACATCCCGAGCGGCGTTACCGGCGACGCGACCGGGTCCGTAGCCATGAAAACCGCGCCCAGCATCAAGCCTCCGGAGAACAACACGAACCAGGGGCTCGGATACAGCGCCGGATTTGCAAGATGAAAGAGGCTTCCGAAGAGAAATGCGCCCGAGAGCATCGCCGCCGGAATCCGCCAGTCCATCATCTTGCGGGCAATCAGGTATGCCCCGCACAGCAGAATCAGAAGCGCCGACGATTCGCCCGCCGATCCGGCCCGTTGGCCGAAAAAGAGCGTCCAGGGATCGGTCGAGACATGTTCGAACTTTTGCAACATCAGGGGCGTCGCGCCGGAAAACGCATCGACCCGCACCTTTGCGATCCAGCCGGTGAGCGGCGGAGTTTTCATCAAAGGCCACGCCAGCGTCGAGGGAATCAGCTCTGTAAAGCGGTGCATCGCCAGCGCCGGCGTATACGACGTAATCGCCACCGGGAAGGCCGCCTGTAGAAACGCGCGTCCCACCAGCGCCGGATTGAACGCGTTGAAGCCCAATCCTCCAAACAGCATTTTCCCGGGCGCCACCGCGATGAACGCGCCCACCACCGCCATCCAGAGCGGCAATCCCGGCGGCAGAATCAGGCCCAACAACACTCCGGTGATCACGACGCTGAAATCCCCCACCGACGACGGTCTGCCGGAGATCCGGCAGATGATGTGCTCCGTCAGCACGCAGGCGCCGGTGGTGGTCGAGATCAACGCCAGCGCGCTGAGGCCGAACAGCCAGACCGAGTATGCACAGATCGGCAACAGGGCGTACACCACGTTGCGCATAATCGAATCGACGGAGTGTCCGGAGTGCAGGTGCGGCGACGTCCGCACTTCGATCACGGTGGTGGAATGCTGGCTCATGCGCGCGCCTTCGCTTTCCGGTTCATCTGCTTGGCGACGCGAAAATATTGAACGAGTGGAATGTGGGAGGGGCAGACGTAGCTGCAGCATCCGCACTCGAAGCAATCGTTCAGATGATATTCCGCGGCCATTTCCTCATAGCGCTCCTTCCGCGCCAGCATGCCGAGCTGTGACGGATTCAAGTGCATGGGGCAGATATTCACGCAGGACGCGCAATGAATGCACGGAAAGATCCGCGCGTTCGACTCCCGGTTCGTGAGCACCAGGATGCCGGTGACGCCCTTGGTCACCGGGACGTCGAACGATCCGATCGATGCGCCCATCATCGGGCCGCCCAGAATCACCGAGGTGGCCCGATCCGTGCATCCCGTCTGTTCCAGAATCCAGCGGATGGGAGTGCCGAGCGCGACCAGATAATTTCCCGGTCTGGTCACGCCCGGACCGGAAACGGTCATCACGCGTTCGATCAGTCCCTGCCGCCGCGGCAGCAGCTCGCCGATCTGCGCCAGCGTGGCCACGTTGAACACGCCCACGCCGACGTCCGCGGGCAGGCCGCCCGAGGGAATCTCGCGGCCCAGCAGCACCTTGATGAGCATCTTCTCGGCGCCCTGCGGATACTTCGCCGCGACCGCTTCAATTTGAATGTCACGTGCCGCGCCGTTGGCTTTTCTGAGAGCCTCGACCGCGTCCATCTTGTTGTCCTCAACGCCGACGATGGCCCGCGGCGCGCCCACCGCTCTCATCGCCACCCGCGCGCCGTGCAGCACTTCCCCCGGATATTCCACCATCACGCGATGATCGCTGGTCAGGTAGGGCTCGCATTCGCATCCGTTCACGATCACCGTGTCGATCTTCTTGCCCTCGGGCACTCTAAGCTTCACGTGTGTCGGAAACGCCGCGCCGCCCAACCCGACCACCCCGGTGGCCTGAACCGCGGTCACAATCTCCTCCGGAGTCATTTTTTCGATGTCCTGCGGCGCCCCGTATAACACTTCCTGGCTTGCCGAGGCGTACGGTCGAATATAGATCGCCCGCGTGAGATCGCCGCGCGCCGACGGCGCCAGCGCGATCCTCTCCACGCGCCCGGTGGCCGGCGCGTGCATGGGAACCGATACGAATCCACCGGCTTCGGCGATCGGCTCTCCGCGTACTACCTCCTGCCCTTCCACAACAATCGGAACGGCGGGTGCGCCGGTATGCTGCGAAAGCGGCACCACCAGCATCGGCGCAAACGGCAGCCGCCGGATCGGCAAGTGGCAGGTCTGCTCCTTGTGCTCCGGCACGTGAACCCCGCGCCAGAGACGCTTTCCGCCGATGCTGGTAAGTAACGTGTCCTCGATTAGCATGTGAGCTAGTTATATTTCGCGGCCCGCATCAGCAGCTTGGCCGCGTCCTTCTCGTTCGGATTCGCAGGCGTACCCGGATGAATGACCTGCGCCGTGCACTTCTCAGCCGCCCGCACCAGGTCTTTATACGGACCTCCTTTCGGATCCTTGATGTAGGCATGCTGATCCGCATCGTAGGCGAAAATTTTTGAGTTGATGTTGGTGCATTCGTTGCACGAGGTGCATAGCGCCGATTCGATCCAGGGCGCCACATAATCGCCGTTGGCCGCGGCCGCGGCGGCAGGTTTCGCGGGCGCTTGAGCCGGAGAGGCGATCTTCGCGACGGGAGCCGCCACGGCCGAACCGGCCGGCGCTGTCTCATCCAGAAGCTTGCCGCTGGTCAACAATTCCGTCAAGCGTCCCGCCAGTGTCTGCGCGAATTCCGCTCGGATCTGCTCGGCCGATTCCGTAGCGACCGCGGGCCGGAGGCCGGCCAGCGATTTCAGCATTCGCCAGAAACTGCGCCGGTCCTCGCACGCCAGCACGATCGGTTCGGCCGGCATCACCCGAATCAGCCGGTTTTTCTGGTTCACTGCCCAGATGTACGGGAATTTTTCCTCGCGGTCCTCCGGCGCCAGCTCGAGAAATTCCGCCAGCGGAATCATGTTGTCGTTCCAGGCATCGACAGGCACGGTCCGGAACTGTTTGCGGAACCGTCCCTCGGTCACCGCGAAGTCGGCGAATGTCAGAGGAGTATCAATCTTGCCGGGAATTCCTTTTTCGTCGACGAATTCCAGCTTGTAGGTCGGCCAGTCCTGATCCATCGACGGATTGCCGTCCAGATCGAAACACTCTTCCGGCAGCATGCCCTTGTCCGGGTTGTAGCGGATCAGCGGATACGCGCGCGATTCCACCGCCAGCTTGCTCTGATGCTCCGCCAAATCGTCGGCGATGCCGTGCTCCGGCATGCACGGACTGTAAACGTTGAACAGCGCCGGCCTTCGCGCGTTGAGCCCGTCAATGAAGCCCTCGATTAAATGCGTCGGATTGGAGATGCTGCTCTGCATCACGTAAGTGGTGCGGTGCGCCATTGCCACCAGAGCGATCTCCTTGCGAATCTCTTCCTTCCCGTGGACCGCCTTGCCGTACTGCGCCATATCCGAAACCTGGCCTGTGAATCCCGATGTGCACGCCTGGCCGCCGGTGTTCGAATACACCTGCGTGTCCAGAATCAGCACCTTTATAGGCTTGCCCGACATCATCATGCGCGACAGGTTCTGGAATCCGATGTCGTACATCGCGCCGTCGCCGCCCATGGAAACCACCGGAGGGCACAGCTGGAACTCCTCGTCCGTGAAATTCTTCCAGTTGAAGTACGTAAAGAACTCGGCGTGCTTCTCTTTGTTGAATCCGCCGTTTAATTCGATCTCAGCCATGCGGACCGCCTTGAATCCTTCGGCCATCTTCGACATGTGCCCTTCGAAGATCCCCATCGCCAGCGACGGCGAATCCTGGAATAAATGATTCGCCCAGGGGAACGGATACGGATTGAACGGATACGTCGACGCCCACACCGACGTGCAGCCGGTGGAATTCAGCATTCCCATGCTGCTGCGCCCCCGCCTGGACACTCCGTCAGTGTATTGCCACCGCAGGTGCTTCAATCTGGCGAGCAATTGCGTCACAAAATGCAGCCATTCCGGATCGATGGTGGCTCCGGCATGCCGTGCGTCCAGTTTTTCCGAGAAGGAGGCCAGGGTGACGTCTGTATTGCGCAACGCCGCCAGCGCCTGGTCGACCTTGCCGCTATCGCTCAAATCGAGCGTGCCCGCCAGCTTCAGCCTCACATGCCGGTCCAGCCGCACGATCAGATCGTCGATTTTCTCCACCTGTTTCGCGACTCTCGGCTGCATCAGCGCTTCCACCGTCGCGGTGAACAGATGGACCACTGTTTTTTCGCCGCATCCCAGGCACGCTCCGTCGCCTCCCACCATGCCCAGGTAGTTCTTCTTGTCGAGCAGCAGCGTGTGCAGCGCGCCGATCTTTTCGTCGAGGTTGTCAATGCGGTTGAATTCGGGATCGCTGGTCGGCAAAGCCTGCCAGAACTGCCATCCCTTTCTCAATCTCGCGACCGTCTCGGGCGTCTGATCCTGATTGCGCAGCGCGTCGTCGGTGCAAACCTTGATGCACTCCATGCAGCCCTTGCAGGTGGACGGATTCACGGTAATCGAGAGCAATCCGCCCGTGCCCTTCTGCTTCTTTTCGCGAACCGTCCAGAACGGCGCGTCACCGCGAACTGAAAATCGCCCAGAGCCTCGCGGAAGTGGTTAAATTCCTGCTCCAACTCCTGCCTTTCGGTCCCGCTCAGCCGGCGAAGCGCTCAAGTGATCGTCGATCGTCTGGTCCAGCAGTTTGCGGACATCGGCCTTCTCGCCAGCCTCGTTGATGCGAGTCCGCAGTTTCGGCTCAATGGCGCGCACGGCACGGAACAGATGCTTGACACTGTGTCCGGCGCCCGCAACCTGTTTCACCGCCGTGCCGAAAATCGTGTTGAGCGAATGCACAAGGCCCGGAATCGCGCTGTCCGGACAAATCGAGTAACAGGCGCCGCATGCCGTGCAATTCTCGGGAAACCACTGCGGATGTCCGAAGCGGACCCCTGTCATGTCGCGAAACAGGCCGGTCGCGGCCGGAATCCAGCTCAGCCCGATGAACGGATCCGCCAGATTATCGTTTCCCCTTCCACTCAGGTAGAAGCTGCCCGTCTGCTCCCAGAAGCGGTGAATGTCGGTCGTTGCGGTCGCGCTGCCCGGCAGATGCTTCAACAGCACGGGCAGATCGGGAGCCTTGCGAAGCTGTCCCGCCGCGCCCTCGGCGACGCGCTTGTCCAAAATCTCCCGGACTTCGTCGAAGCCCCGCCGCACCACGCGAATGTTGTCTTCCACCACCCGCGCGCCCTTGGTTCCGAATTTGTGCTCCAGCTGAGAGCGAATCGCCGAGAACAGTTGCAGTTCGTCCAATTTGGCCTGGCTCATCAGCGGCGAAGTGGAGAAAAATGCCCCCTGAAACGCAATCCCCTGCATGCGGAACTGCAATTCCGGATCGTTGGCCTCTTCCCGCGCGATCTTGAACGCGTCCAGGAAAAATACGCGAATGTTGTTCTCGGCAATGATGCGCTGAAAGCGTTCCGGTATCTGCGCCCACACGTCCTCTGGCTTCTCATGCGTGCTTTGGAGGATGAAGGTTCCGCCTTTCTTCAACCCGGCAAGCGGATTCGAATGCTGAAACACGTTCGGATCCGGCGACAGCACCACGTCGACGTAAAAATAATCGCAGTTGATCCGGATCGGCTCCGGCGACGCGGACAGATAGTACGTGGTCGGCTGGCCCTTCTTCTCGGAACCGTACTTTGGATTCGCCTTGATGTGATAACCCAGCAGATCGAACAGCGTCATCGCCAGATTCTTGCCCGTCGTAATCGCGCCCCACCCACCGACGGAATGCAACCTGACAGTGATGCTGTTTTTGGGCATCAGGTTGGGGTTCTCGCTGCCGTGGACGGCCAGTTCCTTGAGTCCAGGGTAGGAATCGGTCACCTGAATCTGGTGAATTTCCTGCTTCGGTGTGAACGGACGGTCGTGAGCGAAGTCGATCGAGAGGTAAAAGAAATTCTTCCTGCCCCCGGCGGGGAGCATATTTTCGATCGCTCCGATCAATCCTTCCGGCTGCAAATCGCGGCTGCCGAGCCCGAACGAGCCGGAATACAGTGGAGGCAGTTCTTCGATCTTTCGATACGATGCGTGCTCGGGATATGGCAAATGTCCATTCGCCGATCGCCCATTCTCCAGGCACCGGCCAAGAGCTGCCCGCACCTCGCGAATCAGCGGCAGATCCACGGCCAGCGGTTGGTCGACCCGTTCCAAGACCGTCACGCCCTTGCGGCCCTTCAGAATCTCGCCCAATAGATCGCCCGGAAACGGCCGGAACATGGTCAGATTCACGACGCCGGCCTTGATGCCGCGCGTCTCCCGCAGATAATCCACCACGGCTTCGGCCGTGACGATCATGCTGCCCTGGCCGAGAATCAGATACTCGGCGTCCTCGGCGCGATAGGTCGAAACGCGCTTGTACCGGCGTCCCGTGAGTTCAAAGAACTCGTCCATCGCCTTGTCGGTAATCGGCGCGATGTGGTCGAAGAAAAATGGCCTTTGCGCGGCGACGCTCTGCATATACGCATCCTGGTTCTGCACGGTGCCGATCATCACCGGATTGTCGACGGTCCACAACTCCGGAATGCGCCGACGACGAGGCCCGAACAGGATGCGCTGCGCCGGCGTCGGCGTGTCGATAATGTCGTCCGGACGGCCCAGAAATTCCGCGATCAGCTCGCGCTCCGGCAGCATCAGCGATTCGATCAAGTGCGTGGTCAAAAACCCGTCCTGGGCGCAGATCCCCGGCGTCAGACCTAACTCCGCGATTCGATGCGAGATGATGTTCAGATCGCAAACTTCCTGGGCGCTCTTGCCGAAAACCTGGAAAAAACCCGAGTCGTCGATGCAGTGGTAGTCGTCGTGGCCGGCGTGGACGTTGAGCGTCGCCTTGGTCATCGCGCGGCAGCCCATGTTCAGGACGTAAGTCAACCGCTTGCCCGCCGCCGCGTACAGCGATTCGTGCATATACGCGATGCCTTGTCCGGACGAGAAATTGGTCGCGCGCAGTCCGGTCATCGAAAGACCCGCGGTCACGGCCGCCGCGGCGTGCTCGCCTTCCGGCTCGATGAAAATCAAAGGCCTTCCGGAAATATTGATGTGACCCTTGGCCGTTTCTTCGGCCCAATATTCGCCCATCTGTGTCGATGGAGTGATGGGATACGCACCCGCCGCGTCGGTGGACTCCCGCTCGCACATGATAACGGCCGTGTTGCCATCCATCGCCTGCCGCACGCCTGGAAACCGGAAAATTCGTTTTGCACCCATGATCGACTCCCTTAACTCTGTCCCGCTTTCACCAGCGGCAGTTCCGCCAAATCCACCGGCAACGGCGATTTGCGAGTAATTCTTTTCGCTTCCAGACCCCGAATGGGTCCGTTCTTTTTGTCGATCCACACGATGGCCCCGGTGGGGCAGCGCTGAATCGGCATTTGCGTAGCCTGGCTGTTGCGCGAGTAATCGATTACCGCCAGCGAATCGACTATGCCGATCAACCCCGGCGCGTCCGCGGCGCACCGCCCGCAGCCTGTGCACGCGACTTCGCACTCCGCCTCGGCCAGTTCGCCATTCAATAAATTGCAGCAAGCCACCCATAGCCGGTGACTTACCGGATGCAGCGAGAACAAATTCTTCGGGCAGACCTCCACGCAATCGCCGCATGCCGTGCAAAGCGTCTCGCTCACCACCGGAAGTCCATGCTCGTCCATCTCGATCGCATCAAATTCGCAGACGCGCTCGCAATCGGCCAAGCCCAGGCATCCCCAACTGCACCCCTTGCCCCCGCCCGAAACGAGCGCGGCCGCCCGGCAGGATTCCAGCCCCGCGTATTGAGCCTTATGCCGGGCTACATGCGCCCCACCGGCACAGGCGAGCCGGGCCACCCGCTTTTCCTCCGACCCGGCGTCCACTTTCAATAGCGCCGCGATCGCCTGAATCCCTTCCGGAGTGTTTACCGTGCATTTGCCTGGAGCAATCTCGCCCGCCACCGCTTTCTCCGCGAATGCGTGACAACCGGTGCAGCCGCATGCCCCGCAATTTGCCTTCGGCAGCAGCGACTCCACTTCCTCAATCCGCGGATCCTCGTAAACATAGAGCTTTCTGTCGGCAACCACCAGCACTGCGGCCAACAACGCGCCCAGCCCACCCATCAGTGCCGCGGCAATCAGGTACTCAGACAAGTCCAGCCCCCTCATGGGTGCCACCGCTCAGGCAATCGGCGTGAGTTGGGCGAAATGCCGCACGTTTCAAGACACCCGTCGCTATGGACGTCCATAATGCCAACTGTTGTAACCCGTTCAGGCGCATCGTCGAAGATATCAATCGCTGAATCGCAATCCGGGGGCCATCGCCTTCGCGTCGTGGAGATTCGCTTGCTGACGATAACGGCGCATGGGTACTGCGCTCATCCGGACTGTCTCGTCGATCGCCGCGATTGGCGCACTCATCGCGCTTCGCTTCGTTGCACCGGGCCATGCGCTTCCGAAGCAGATCCTCACCATTCAGCGCCCGTTGATGGGGACCGTTTGGAACATCGAAGTGGTCGACCAGGGACGCCCCGATCGGGCTCGGGCGGCGGTTGAGAAGGCATACAGCGAACTGGAGCGCATCGACGCGCTGATGAGCGAGTGGAAGCCCGAATCGCCGATCTCCCAGGTAAACGCCGCCGCCGGTCAACATCCGGTGGAGGTGCCGGCCGAGTTGCGGGAGATGCTGGAGCGCAGCATACGCTACAGCATCGTTACGGACGGGACCTTCGACGTCACCTGGCGCGGCATGGGCAACATCTGGCACTTCGACGATGCCTTCAAGCCTCCGGCCAGGGAAGCAGTCGAAGTCGCGCGAAAGAAGGTGAATTATCGCGCGATTCAGATTGACGGCAACCGCGTTTTTCTGCCCTCGGGCATGAGCATCGGCTTAGGAGGCATCGCTAAAGGCTATGCCGTCGACCGCGCGGCGCAGGTCCTGGCCAGCTATGGTTTCATGGATTCTCTGGTGGATGGAGGAGGCGACGTGATGTTGTCCGGAACACGCCTCGGCGAACCCTGGCGGATCGCGATTCAGGACCCACGCCAGCCACGCGGCACGATCCTCGGTATGATGCGGCTTTCCAATTGCGCTCTCGTCACGTCGGGCGATTATGAGCGTTTCCGCATCGTGAACGGGGTCCGCTACCACCACATCATCGATCCAAGAACCGGCTATCCGGCCACCGCATCGATCTCGGTCAGCGTCCTGTCGCGAACCGCGGAACAGGGCGTAGTCCTCGCCAAGGGAGTCTTCATCCTGGGTCCCGATCGTGGAATGGCGCTCGCCCGGCAGGAGAGCATTGACGCGCTTCTGATCGACCCGCAGGAGAAGCGCTACTTCACACCGGGCTTTGCGAAGAACTTCGAGCCGGAATGACAGGAGATCGTGTATGGATGTAAGCCTAGCCGATACCGCTTCCGCCCGCGCCGTTCAGATCGTAGATGAACACGTCATCGAGATCGTCAGCGATTCGGGCGAAGGTGCGCAGACCTGCGGGCAGATGTTTGCCGATATCTGCGCCCGAAACGGCAACGGTGTTTGGACGGTGGAGATCATCCCGGCCGAGATCGAGCCTCCCAGCCGCTCGCGGGCCGGCGCGAGCGGCAACCGCATCCGCCTGGGATCGGCCCCCGTGAATAACGCAGGCGACGCAGCCGATGTGGTGGTCGCCCTCAACGAGCAGGTGCTCTACAGCCGGATCGATGCCGGCGCGCTGCGGCCAGGGACCATCGTTCTGGTGGATAACTGCTGGGCCGCCCATCCGAACGAGGAGATCCGCATCCGCTACGCTGCCGCGATGGAGGATTTCCGGGCGCGCGGCTATCGGGTGATCGAGGTCCCCATCGATCAGGAGTGCCGCAAATACACGGACAATCCCCGCAAGGGCAAAAACGTGTGGGTGCTGGGCATGCTCTGTTCGCTCTATAGCCTGGACCAGTCGCGCGTCCATGAAAATATCTCCAAACGGTTCGCCAAGAAGGGTGACGCGGTGGTGGGGACAAACCTCGAGCTGCTCGAGGATGGATACCGGTGGGCCGCGGAAAATGTCGAAGATCGCTTCCAGGTCCCCGCCCATAAAGACCCCCGGACCATGGTGGTGATGAACGGCAATCAGGCGCTGGCCCTGGGCGCGATGGCGGCCGGCATCGAGGTCTGCTCGATGTATCCGATTACGCCCGCGACCTCCGCCTCGCACTTTCTCGCGTCCGCTTTCGAGAAGGTCGGCGGTTTCGTTCATCAGGCCGAAGATGAAATTGCGGCCATTGGATTTGCCATCGGCTGCTCGTATGCCGGAAAGACGGCGTTGACCATCACCTCCGGACCAGGGCTCGCTTTGAAAACCGAATTTTTGGGGTTCGCCGTGATGACGGAAACGCCTCTCGTCGTGGTGGTGGTTCAGCGAGGAGGCCCTTCCACCGGACTTCCGACCAAGATCGAACAGGGCGATCTTCTCGCGGCGCTCTACGCCTCACCCGGCGATAGTCCGAAGATCGTCATCGCGCCGGCCACCATCGAGGAGTGCTTCCACTTCATGATCGCCGCCCGTCAACTCGCGGAAGACTTTCGCGGCCCGGTGATTATTCTGTCCGATGCCAATCTGGCCACAGGCCAGCAACCTTTCCCGAAGCCGCAGTTGAGCGAAGCCTGGCTCGCCCCGCCGGTAGACCAGTCGCGCTGGGATCGAAAAATTCCTCCCTTCGCCTGGGATGAGCAAACCGGCCTTTCGCGGCGCCCTGTGCCCGGTCAGTTGGGCGGCGAATATGTTTTGACGGGACTGGCTCACGGCGAGGACGGTCACGTCGCCTACGACGCCGCCATCAATCAAAAGGCGATGCGCATGCGCAGCCGCAAACTGGCCGTGCTCCAAAGTGCTCTCAAGACTCCGAAGATTCATGGCGATTCTTCCGGCGATCTTCTCGTCGTCGGATGGGGATCGACGCTGGGAACCATCGAAGAAGCGGTCGACAGGCTGCGCGCCGAAGGGCGATCGGTCTCCTCGCTCCATCTGCGCTTTCTTTCCCCTCTGGAGCCGGGCCTGCGCGACATCTTCCAAAAGTTTCGCCAGGTGATGACCGTCGAGGTCAACTATAGCGACGACGCGGGCGACCCCTACATCAACTCCGAATCGCGCCGCTATTCGCAGCTTGCGATGCTGTTGCGGTCCCACACGCTGGTCGACGTGGACTGCTGGTCCCGCGTGCCCGGAAGTCCGATACCGCCCGACGTCATCGAAGCGGAACTCCGCCGGAGGCTGACATGTTCGAAATAAAAACCGAGTGGGAGATCGAGCCGCAGTCCCGCGTCTGCACGCTCGCCGACTACAAAGGCGCCGAAGCACGCTGGTGCCCCGGCTGCGGCGACCATGCCGTGCTGAACGCCGTCCAGCGCCTGGCGCGCGACCAGCAGTTGCCGCCCGAAAAGACCGTCGTCGTCTCCGGAATCGGCTGTTCCAGCCGCTTTCCGCACTATATGGGCACCTACGGATTTCACGGACTGCACGGCCGGGCGTTCCCGGTAGCCTGCGGCGTTCGCGCCCGGCGTCCCGATCTGCACATCTTCGTCGTGACGGGCGATGGCGATTGCTGCGCCATCGGCACGGCCCATTGGATCCACGCCATCCGCTACAACATGGACCTGACCATCCTGCTGCTCGACAACAATATCTACGGGCTCACCAAGAATCAGACGTCGCCCACGACAAGGCTAGGCGAGCGGTCGAACACGCACCCCAAAGGAACGTTCGTCGCGCCTCTTAACCCGATCAGCGTCACCCTGGGAATTTCCAACGCCTCGTTTGTCGCGCAAACCGTGGACTGGAATCCGCCGCATCTTTACAACACGATTCGCGCGGCCTATGAACATCCCGGCGCATCCTTCGTCCGCATTCTCCAGCGCTGCCCGCACTTCACCGCTCACGTATTCGATGAGCCTCTGCACGACCCCAGCCACGTGCTCCTGATGAATCATGAGCGAGGCATTCCTCTCGACGAGGCGATGGCGAAGCGGTTTCCAAACCGCGTGGAGCACGATCCGCACAATCTGGCCGAGGCGCGCGAACTGTCGGAACGGACCGACGCCTACCCCATCGGCCTGTTCTATCTAAATGAACACGCCCTTCGGTACGATCACGCCACGTCGAAGGGAATTCATACGCCCGCTGCCGAAAAGCTGGAGGCAATCGAAAAGAGTCTGGAAAGCTTCGTGATTTAGTATGACGGTTTCCCGCGAGCAACTGCGCGCGTTTCATTTGACCGGACGCGGCCTCGATGCGTTGGTCCCAAACGGAGCGTTGCACCCGACGCTGCTCGAACAACTCGAATTGCCTCGCGTCGAGCGGAGCTATCCGATTTATTTTTCCGACTCGCAACCGCCTCAGCCTTTCGTCCAGTTCCTGGGCAAGCTGGTCGGCGAGAATCTCCGGGAACGCATTGAACCCATCGCTGCTGCTTTCGAACGGCAAATCGGCTCTCGCGGGTTTGCTTCACTATCGTCCGCCGCCGAGGCCGCGCTCGCCGCGGAATTCCTGCCGCTGGAAGATCGTGCGGCCTTGCGAAGGGCCCTCCCCGGCGAGGGGTGGCTCATTGGATTTGGGGAATCCGCCCCGCTCCTGCTGGCGTGCGCTGCACTCCAGTCCGCGCGCCGGGAAGCCCGCCAGTCCTTCGCGCAGAAACTGAGGGAATCCGGCGAGAGGCTGCGGGAACTGCTCGGCGTCGACGACCGGAAAACAGATCATCTCCCGAGCGCATCGTCCAATCGCTCGGCGCCCGGGCGTCGTCTTTCTTGAACCCTTCGGCCTTGGTCGACGCGTTGCGGCACCGCCCCAAGGCAACGCTTCCGATGGAGCCGGAACGCCGTGTCCGCTGCGAGTCCGCTCTGGCGACGATCCAGAATGCCATCGAGGATTGGAGCTCGCTTCCGTCAATCATTGTGGTCCACTCCGGGCCTATCCCCGAGGAGCTGCCCGATGGCGGAATCCAATATGAAAACGCCGCCGATGCCTGCGATTTCGCCCTGTCCCTCCGCCGGCGGCAGCTCGCCCGCTACGTTCCGGTATGGAAGGCCCTCCGGATCGCGCGCCTTGAGGCTGAATCCGCGTTCGATCCCTCCATCCACACGGGGGAGTTGGAGGCGTTCGATTTTTTCATGGCCCAGCCAAGCGAAGTGGCCGCGCTGCCGGCGGTCCTGGTCTCCGAGACGGCGCAGCGAATGGAACAGTGCCAGGCATCTTTCGCCAGTTTGTTGCAGTCCGGTCTTCCAGTCCAGGTGCTGATCGCCAGTCACGGCGCTCCGGCGAACTCAGGCTTCCTTCCCTTTGGCTGCCGGGAAGCTTTTGCGCTTCACTCCTCCGTCGCGTCCACGGCCCACTTGATCGGCGGACTATCGGAAATGGCGGCGACGCTCCGTCCCTCGGCCGCTTTCGTGGCCGTCAGTGAATCGTGGACCGAGGCATCGCTGCTGTTGCTCGCCCGGGCTGTCCCACTTTGGCGCTACCATCCCGATGTCGGGGAAAGCTGGTATCGGCGCTTTTCCCTGGAGACCGCACCGCCCGCGGCAAATGAGCAGCTTACCTTGGCTCATGTTGCCGCTCTGATGCCTGCCTTCCGAAACCACTTCCGGGTCATGCCGGACGGTGTGGACTCCGCGGAGGCATTTCCGTTTCTTCCTGTCACCGATGAGAATCGCCAGCCGGGGCGAGCGGTGTTCACCCGTGAGCTCGCAAATCTCTGCACAGAGGCCCAAAAAAGATGGCGGTTCCTTGCGGAACTCGCGGCGCCAGAAGTCATAAAAGATGGCGATAACGCCCGGCTCGACGGCGCCAGGCAAGCGATTCTACGCGTAATCTCAATTCTGAAAAACGGGGACGTGGAACTACCGCTCTAGTTCCATGACCGCCTGGACCTACCGATGTACGCTTACCGTCGGGTGCTCCCACCGATACCCTACCCACGAAGAAACGCAAATTTCGAGCGTCCCGGCCCGCGCCAGCATCAGCAGCGCCTTTTTGTCCGTGTTGGCCGCATCGGGCCACATTTGACCTTGGTTGTGCTTATTGCAGATCGGCTTGTTCAGCATCAAAAGCAGCAGTGCGACGGAAATCATGGCTTAAGTATTGCCAGAACTCCCGCCCCGAACAACCGGGTCAGTACTAATTCAGGTTCAAAAACGTCCCCAAAACATCGACCTTCGGCAGCCCGACGACCCCCCGCACCGCCTCCGCGCTCTCCTTATTTATCCGTCCGTCGACTGAATACATTGGCTTTGCCAGCCGAATCGCCGCCAACTCCGCCGCCCGATCGCCCGCCGCCGGCACTCGCGCCAGAATCTCCTCCGCCGAATGCTCCCGAATCCAGGCCATCGCCCGCAAAACCGCCCGCGCCACCTTCTTCGCCGACTCCGGATGTGCCTCCAGCCAGGACCGCTGGGCCAGCAGACAAGATGCTGGATAATCGGTTACTTGGAAGGCAGCTTGCAACCCCTCCGCAGTGCGCGTGTCCGCCAAAATGACCGCCTCCGGCTTCCTCGCCAGGTATGCCGTGATAGCGCTCCCAAACAGCACCGCCGCATCGACCTGCCCGTGATCCAGAGCCGCCATGGCCGTAGCCCCCATCCCCACAGTCGCCGTGCTGACGTCCGTAACTCCCTCCTTATTAAGCAGATAGGTCAAGTAAAACTGCGACGGAGACCCCACCGACGACACGCCGACCGTCTTGCCCCTCAAATCCGCCAGTTTCCGGATGCCCGGAGCCGCCACAATCGCGAAATTGGGCGATTTCAGCAGCGAAACGAACGCAACAATAGACTTTCCCTCTGCCGCCATCTGCAAAGTCTGCTCGTAAACCCCTCCGCCGACGTCCGCGCTCCCGCCCACGACCGCTTCCAGGATTTTCGACGCCCCCGCGATCTGCGAAATCGAGACGTCGACCCCTTCCTCTTTATAGAACCCCAGCCACGACGCGAAATAGCTAGGGTAATTGTTGGTCGACGGAGGTTGCAGCACCAGCCGCACCGGTCCAGGCCGGCTGCACGAGGCCAATAGACAAATGAGCAGCAGCCCTCGCCTCACGATTTCCACCGTAACAGCCATCGCTCCAGCCGATTCACTCCTAATCCCACCAGCAAGACCGACGCGCTCAGCACCGCCATCCCAGCAAACACTCCCGTCGTATCAAAAACTCCCTCGGCCTGCGAAATCAGATACCCGACGCCGCGTGACGCGCCTAGATATTCTCCGACCACCACGGCGATCACCGCGAATCCGATGCTGATGTGCAGACTGGAAAACACCCACGTCAGCGCGCTGGGAATCAGAACATGGCGCGTCAACTGCCACTCCGACGCACCCAGCATCCGGGCGTTATCCACCACCGATTTATCCACGTCCCGCACGCCCTGATGCGTATTGAAAAACACGATGAAGAAGACCACCGTCACCCCGAGCGCCACCTTCGACCAGATCCCCAATCCGAACCAAAGCAGAAAAATCGGCGCCAGCACCACACGCGGCAGCGCGTTCAGGATTTTTATGAACGGATCGGCCAGTGCGCCCAGCCGCGGCGACCGGGCCAGCGCGAAGCCGCACAAAATCCCTGCCCCCGCGCCCAAAACGAACGACAGCGCAGCCTCTTCCAGCGTGACGAAAAGATGCGGCCAGATGGATCCCGTCTGAAGCCACGTCGCAATGCGAGCCGCAATATCGCTCGGCCGGCTGAAGAAAAACTTGTCGAGCTTCCCCGTCGTCACCAGCGCCTGCCACATGGACAGAAACGCCACCGCGATCAAAATCTGTCCCAGCAGCAGCGAGACTTTAGCGCGCATAGGAAGTCAGCACCTCCTGCTTGAGCTGCGCCCAGATTTCGCGATACAGCTCCGCGAATCGCGCGTCGGTGCGGATGTCCATCAGGTTGCGCGGCCGAGGCAGATCGATCACGTGCTTCGCCACAACACGGCTCGCCGGCCCCGCGGAAAGCACCACTACTTCATCCGACAAAGACAGCGCCTCCTCCAGATCGTGCGTGACGAACAAGATCGTCTTGGGCGACCCGGTCCACAAATCGAGCAGCTCTCCCTCCATCCGCATCCGCGTGTGGATGTCCAGCGCGCTGAACGGCTCATCCATCAGCAGAATGTCCGGGTCGACGATCCAGCATTGCGCCATGGCGGCGCGCTTCCTCATCCCTCCGCTCAACTGCGAAGGAAATTTATCGGCGAACGCGGACAAACCGACACGCTCCACCCACTGCCTGGCCTTTTCTTCCGTAAACGTCCCGCGAAACCGCAGCCCCAGCCCGACATTTTCGAGCACCGTTTTCCAAGGCAGCAGCGCGTCCTGCTGAAACATGTAAGCCGCCCGCCGGTTCAGTCCGTTTAACGCTGAACCAAATATGGAAACCGAGCCTTTCGTGGGAGCAATCAGCCCCGCCGCCAGATTCAGCAGCGTCGATTTCCCACACCCGCTGGGCCCGACAACGGAAACAAACTTTCCCCCGCCGATTTCCAGATCGATCCCGTCGACAGCAGTATAACCGCCGAAACTCCGCGCGATCTTTTCAAAGGTAATGGCGGGTGGCAAAAGGCCAGTCTAAACGAAACACCGTGGCCGACGCATGTCTTGATAAGCAGAGTGCGCTTCACGTGGCAATGCAGCGCGAACTGTACCAAGCCGCAACCGCGGAGCCCTCACCTGGCCGACGGGCGCGCACCAGACCCGATTGCGAAACTGAGCGCGCCCGTAAACTCTGCGTCAATTCAATTACGGCACTGCCGTCACGACCGTATCCACTGTGACCCGCGTGGCGAGGATAGTTCCAACAATGTGGTCAACCTGGTTTCCCTTCAGATCGTAGATGTTTGTAATCATCGTGCCAGTGAAACTGTTTCCACTGGGAGACAGCGTGATCTGCTCACGAAGGTTGATGAGGTTGGCAAGCGTGCCGGTGATCGCGTCGTAGCTAAGCGGGAAGTGGTTCACCTCGTAGGTTAAGAATCCCGTTTGTCCCCACACGCCCAAGCAGTAATTCTGGGTGGCGGGCGCGTGCCCGCCGGAATTAATCAGTTCCGTTCCGTCACCGTGCACCTGGGTGTAGCCGAAGTCGATGATCGCGCCGTCTGGGATGCTGGGATTATGCGCTACGTTGCCTTGAGACACGAATTGGAAGTACCACATCCCAACGAACGATGCGCCCGATGAGCCGCCCGCGACCGCCCTTGCCGCGTCCACCGATGCCGGCGATGAGCGCACACTCGCGCTGGGCTGTGCAAAAACAAATGGACCTTGCAGGCTGGACAGATCCCCGCAACCGGCGCTTGCCGTGGAAACAAACATCGTGACGAACATGCCCGCGCCGAAAGTCATGGTCATGGCTCGAGAAATTGCTTTCATGAAGTTCCTCTTTTCTGCCGCGGGAATTCCGCGTGCACCCTCCAAAGCGCAATCCAGCGGGAAAAACTGGGACGGGGAGAAGAAAATATTTTGCGGATATTCGCGAATGGAGTATCAGGCCCGGCCGAGCTCCGTCAAAAGCCAGGCCCGGGCCATTTTCCAGTCCCGCATGACGATGTCGGAAGAGACTTTCACAACTTCAGCCGTCTCCTTTACGCTCAACCCGCCGAAAAACCGCAGCTCGACGATCCGCGATTTCCGCGGGTCCACTTGAGCCAAAGCGTTGAGCGCGTCATCGAGAGCCACCAGTTCCCTCGCCTTGATTTGTGCGACATCCAGGGTCTTGGCGAGATCGAGAGCGTGCCCTCTGCCGCCGCGCTTGGCCGCTGCTCTCCGCCGCGCCCGGTCTAGTAGAACACGGCGCATCAGGGTAGCCGCTACGGCGAAAAAATGGGCGCGATGCTGCCAATCCAGTTCGCTGGCGTTCACGAGCCGCAGATACACCTCGTGAACCAGGTCCGTACTTTGCAGGCTATAACCGGGGCGCTCGTTTTGTAACAGGCGCGCCGCCATGCGCCGTAGATCGCGATACACCAGAGGAGTCAATTTTTCAAGTGCCTCGGAATCGCCGCTGGCCCACGCGCGCAGCAACTGCGTCGTATCGGCGTTGGAGGAATCCGGCATGTGCGGTGTCTGGGGAAAGTATAAAACAGCTTGAACCGGCCGCGACGATTCCAATAGGTGGCGTATACTACAGGAGTTCTGCGAGCTGCGGCGATTATGACACAGGATCAATGGCGGCAGATAGAGGAACTATATCACGCAGCCCGAGAATGCGGTCCGAGCCAACGTGCGGCTCTATTGGAGTGTACGGATCCGGACGTCCGTTCCCGCGTCGAGCGGATGCTGGAGGTTGAATCCGGCAGTCAAATTCTGGAGCCCGCGGCGGGCAGTGTGCTTGCCGATTCCACTCAGACCGTAGTTGTTCCCGGGACGCAACTCGGCCCTTACCAAATAGACGCTCAAGTCGGCGCGGGCGGCATGGGAACCGTTTATCGCGCGCTCGACATGCGCTTGGGGCGAACAGTCGCCATCAAAGTCTCGGCCGAGCGTTATAGCGAACGCTTCCAGCGGGAAGCGCGGGCGATATCCACGTTGAACCATCCGCACATCTGCACCCTGTACGATGTTGGCCCAAATTATCTGGTGATGGAGTTTATCGAGGGCTCCACGCTGGCCGCCGAGATTAAACAGGCGCCGCTCGCGCTCGAGAGCGCAGCCCGGTACGGAGCGCAGATCGCCGATGCGCTGGCCGAGGCTCACTCGGTTGGAATCGTGCATCGCGATCTAAAACCGTCCAACATCATGCTCACGCGGCATGGCGTCAAGATTTTGGATTTCGGTCTGGCAAAAATAGTGCCGGAGAATCAGACTCCTTCGGAAGCAGGCATCACGGAAACCGGCGGCCTCGTGGGCACGCCCGCCTATATGGCGCCCGAGCAGATCGAAGGGATGGAGCCGGGCCCTGCCGCCGATCTGTTCTCGCTCGGCCTGGTGCTCTATGAGATGCTTGCCGGAAGGCTCCCTTTTCCGGGTGCGTCCTTGGGGCAGATGCTCGCGAGCGGATCGCAACCCGCAATGCCCGCACCGTCGCGCGCGGGTCTCGGCGTCCCGGCCAGCCTGGACAGGCTGATCGGGAAACTTCTGGAACAAGACCCGGCCAACCGCCCGCAATCGGCGGCCGAAGTGGCTCGCGAACTGTCGGTCATGGCCGACCGACGCGTTCCTCGGCGCGCATACGCCATCCTCGCAATCGCCTCGCTGGTGATCCTCGGTGCCGTCGGACTATGGCTCTATCCGCGAGGGGAGCCGCGCGCAAGCCAAACACCCATTCCCAGCAACACGGCCTCCTACACGCAACTCACCAGTTTCACCGACTCCGCGGTGGGGCCCACGCTTTCGCCTGACGGCCGGATGCTCGCCTTCTATCGGAGCGAGAGTCCGTTCCTCACCTCCGATGAGATCTGGGTCAAATTGCTTCCCAACGGAGAGCCCGTTCAGGTTACTCACGATCCTCGGCTGAAGTACAATATCGCGTTCTCTCCGGATAGCAGCAGGCTCGCCTATACCACGTTCGGCTCACCGAACTTGTTCCAAACCTATACGGTCTCTTCCATGGGAGGCGACTCGCAGCTCATGTTCCCTAATTCAGCCGGCCTGAGCTGGCTCAACGACGGTCAATTGTTGTTCTCGCAAATCAAGGGGAACGGGGTTCACATGGGAATTGTTACCGCAAAGCCGGATCGATCCGACCTGCGCGAGATTTATTTCCCTGCTAAAGACCGAGGAATGGCGTACTACTCCTACCTTTCTCCGGACCGGAAATGGGTCCTGTTGGCGGAGATGGATTTCCAATGGCGTCCCTGTCGAGTGGTTCCTTTTGCGGGCGGATCGGAGGGAAGAGAAGTCGGGCCTCCGAACGCACGCTGCACCTCGGCCGCGTGGTCGCCGGATGGCAAGTGGATTTACGTGGGCGCCCGTGTGGCGGACCGATACCATTTGTGGCGGCAGCGTTTTCCGGATGGGCAGCCCGAGCAGATTACCTTCGGTTCCACCGAAGAAGAGGGTGTCGCCATGGCGCCGGACGGGCGCTCTCTGATCACTTCGATCATCACATCACAAAGCTCGGTCTGGATTCACGATTCGCGAGGTGAGCGCGCTCTCTCGAGCGAAGGATACGCCGCGCAGTACCCCCCTGTATTCTCGCGCGACGGCAAACGCCTTTACTACTTGCTGCGGCACGACTCGCCCGAGTCACCGGCCGAACTGTGGCGCGCCGATGTCGATTCCCGAAAGACGGAAGTAGTCTTACCCGGCGTTTCGATTTTCACGTATGATCTCTCGGACGATGAGAAAGAGGTGGTCTTTTCCAGGCATCCTGCAGGAAGGCCGTCGCAACTCTGGATTGCGCCCTTGGACCGCAGTACGCCGCCGCGTCGTATTTCGGCGAATGGAGAAGACATTCCGCATTTCGGTCCGAAGAACGAAGTACTGTTCTTTCTGACGGATGGCAAAGCGTATTACCTCGCCGCGATGGCGCGGGATGGCAGCAACGTGAGAAAGATTGTTCCCTATCGAGTTCTGAATGTCGACAACATGTCCCCCGATCGCCGCTTCATCAAGATTGGAGCTCCTCTACCCGGTGCTCCGAACCTGAGCGAACCACCCGATCTCGCTCTTCCCTTGGAAGGCGGCCCTCCGCAACGGATCTGCGATGGAATATGCTCGGTCGCGTGGTCTCCGGATGGCCGGTACTTTTACGTCAAACTGGCCCCAGCTTCGCGGACCGACCCGGCTGGCAAAACGGTAGTGCTTCACGTTCCTCCCGGAGCGACATTGCCCCCGCTGCCGCCCGGAAAGAACCGGCGACCAGAAAATTGGGCCAAACTTCCAGGAGCCCAGATAGTGGATCGTGCCGACATCACGCCAGGGATGAATCCTTCGATCTATGCGTATATCAAATCGTCCGTACATGCCAATCTTTTCCGCATTCCTCTGCACTGACTCAACCCCCTTATTTTCAACCACATCCCACTTCCACCCGAGCTCTCCCCGCTCCCCGCAATGCTATGAACAAGGTGAAAGGACGTATATGACACCACAACCCGTACCCAACCGCGCCCAGATCAATATCGCCAACGCCCAGCACTCCACCGGCCCCAAAACTCCCGCCGGCAAAAAGAAATCTTCCCTGAACGCTCTCCGCCACGGTCTCACCGGCCAGATCGTGGTCATGCCCGCCGAAGACCTCGAAGCCTATCAGTCTCATCTACAATCGTTCGCCGACGAGTGCGATCCCCAAGGCGCCATCGAAGCCAACCTGGTCCAGGCCCTGGCCGACGCCTCCTGGCGCCTCAACCGAGCCGCCGCGCTCGAAGCCAATCTCCTCACCCTCGCCGCCGTCCGCCATCCCCTTATCCTCGACGATGCCCCCAGCCAGATCCAGCACGCCCTGGCCATCGCCGCCGCGCTCGAAAGTCAGACCAAAGCGTTAGCCAACCTGAGCATCCACACCCAGCGTCTGTCCCGCCAGATCGAACGGACAGCCGCGCAGCTCCGCGAGCTCCAGGAAACCCGTCGCGCCCGCGAGAAGGCGGAACTGGAGAGCCTCCTAGACATCATGGAAATGTATGAATCAAAAGGAGAACACTACCGCCCCTCCGCCGATGGCTTCGTTTTTACGCCCACCCAAATCGAGACCGCCGTGCGTGCCCGACGCCGCGCCCGCTTGGCCGAAAAAGCCCACAACCACCGCCTCCCGAGTTAGAAGTTAGTTCAATAAGCCCGCTGGTGGGGCAGGCCCCCCGGCCTGCGGCCGACGCCCTCGTCGGCCTCTGTTGCGCGAACGTTCCGAGGGCCGGACCAGGGGTCCGGTGCGGACGAGGGCGTCCGCCCCAGCCTCTAATTATGCTGCGAACTTACAACTGAGGACACTAGCAGTGTCCGCGTGGCGCACGCCCCCGGCGTGCCGCGTCGACCCTCGGTCGACGCTTGTCCCGTAATTTCATCACCCTTAGAAACAGAAAGAAGGGAACAAACCGCCGGACGAGCGAGTATTGTCTTCATGTGACCCCGCGAGAGCCGCTTCGTCTTTGGCCCGGCGTTGTCGCCGTGACGCTGCAATGGGTGGTGCGTTTCGGTGTCCCTCTCGTCTGGCCCGATGGGTTGATGTACTGCGTCCTGGGTGGAGTCGCAGGCGCGCTGTTGGTCGTCATCTGGTGGCTTTTCTTCAGCCGCGCGGCCTGGGTCGACCGCTTGGGCGCAATCGTATTGATGGCCGCCGCGATGGCGCTCACGCCACGCATTCTCGACCGCTCGCTGGCGACCGGCGCGATGGGGTTCATCTTCTACATCCTTGCCATCCCTGTGCTGTGCCTGGCCTTTGTTATCGCCGTGATGGCCAGCCGGAGGCTTTCTGACGGACCACGGCGCGTAACGATCGCGGCAGCCATCCTGCTGGCATGCGCTGGATGGGGCCTAATCCGGACGAACGGCATTACCGGCGAGGCGGTTTCGGATCTGGCGTGGCGCTGGGCGCCGACGGCCGAGGACCGGCTGGTGCATGCCAGCGACAAGCCGATCGCGCCCGCACCGGCTCCGGCAGTCTTGAAAACTCCTGAACCGGCGGCGGTCACGCTGCCTCCTGTAGCGGCGAAGATCGTCAAGCCTGTAGCCGACTGGCCCGGATTTCGCGGACCCCATCGCGACGACGTGATTCCCGGCGTGCGGATCGAGACCGACTGGTCCAAATCGCCTCCAGTCGCGATGTGGCGAAGGCCTGTCGGCCCGGGCTGGTCTTCATTCGCGGTCCATGGCGACCTTTTTTATACCCAGGAGCAGCGCGGCAGCGACGAAGTGGTCGCGTGCTACCGGGTGTCGACCGGCGAGCCCGTGTGGACGCATCGCGACGAGGCGCGGTTCTGGGAGTCCAATGCGGGCGCGGGGCCACGCGCGACGCCGACGTTTCACAACGGCCGCGTGTTTACGTTCGGCGCGACGGGAATCGTCAATGCGCTGGACGCCGGTAGCGGCGCGGTGGTGTGGTCGCGCAACGCGGGGACCGACGCGGGCGTGAAGGTCCCGGAGTGGGGCTTTGCGAGTTCGCCTCTGGTGGTGGGCGATATCGTCATCGTCGCCGCCGCCGGCAAGCTGGCCGCGTACGATATCGACACGGGCGAGCCGCGTTGGTTTGGCCCCGACGGGAAGTATGGATATAGTTCGCCCCATCTGGTGACCATCGACGGAGTGCAGCAGATCGTGCTGCTGAGCGGACCGGGCGCGACCAGCCTGGGGGTGGATGGCACGAAGCTGTGGGAGTTCGCGATGCCCGCGGGCGCACGCATCGTGCAACCGGCGCAGACCGCGGACGGCGATCTTCTCGTCAATGAGGGAGAAGCACACAACCTGCATCGAATCGCGGTGTCGCATGGGACCGCCGGCTGGACCGCGGAAGAGCGCTGGACCTCCAATGGGCTGAAACCTTACTTCAGCGACTTTGTAGTTCACAACGGCCATGCCTATGGCTTCGACGGCAGTATCCTGGCGTGCATCGACCTGAAGGACGGCAAGCGCGCTTGGAAAGGCGGGCGCTACGGCAGCGGCCAGCTTGTGCTCTTGCCCGATCAGGATTTGCTGCTGGTGTCGTCGGAAGAGGGCGAAGTGGCGCTGGTTGCGGCGGCGGCGGACCAGTTCAAGGAGATCGCCCGGTTTAAGGCGATCGAGGGCAAAACATGGAATCACCCGGTGCTCGTGGGCGATGTGCTGCTGGTTCGCAATGGCGAGGAAATGGCGGCGTTTCGGCTGAAACTCGCGAACTGAGCCATAATGTCCCCATGGCTGCCCCGATGGTCGACCGGCTTGCGAAGATCTGCCTCGCGCTGCCGGAGGCGACGCGGTGCGATAGCGGGAGCCACGCTTCTTTCACGGCCCAGAAGCGGGTGTTTGCTTATTTCCTGAACAACCACCATGGCGACGGCATCATTTCCGTCGCCTGCAAAGCGCTGCCGGGCGATAACGCGTTGCTCGTGGCGGCACAGCCGGAGCGTTTCTACATGCCGGCGTACATCGGGCCGCGCGGGTGGGTCGCGCTGCGGCTGGATCGCGGCAAAATCGACTGGGACGAAGTTCGCGAACTGGTGACGGGCAGCTACCGGATGGTTGCGCCCAAGCGTCTTTTAAAGGAGCTTTTATGATTCGACGAATAGCGGTTGCGTTCCTGGTGGCTGCTGCGGTTCATGCGCAAGACGCCGCGCGAATGGACCAGGTGGTGCAGGCGTCGGTTGCCGAGAAGAAGTTCATGGGCTCGGCGCTGGTGGCGCGCGGGGACCAGGTGCTGTTCAGCAAAGGATACGGCTCAGCCGACCTGGAGTGGAACATCCCGAACGCTCCGTCGACCAAGTTCCGGCTGGGATCGGTGACCAAGCAGTTTACAGCGGCCTTGATTCTGCTGCTGGAGGAACGCGGAAAGCTGAAGACCGACGATCCGGTGAAGAAGCTGATGCCGGATGCGCCGGCCGCGTGGGACAAGATCACGATCTTCCATCTGTTGACGCACACGTCGGGGATTCCCAATTTCACCGGGTTCCCGGACTACGCCAAGCTGGAGCCGTTCCCGACCACGCCCGAAAAACTGGTGGAGCGGTTTCGCGACAAGCCTCTGGATTTCGAGCCGGGCACGAAGTGGAGCTATAGCAATTCGGGCTACGTGCTGCTGGGCTATCTGATCGAGAAGGCCAGTGGCGAAACGTACGAGAAATTTCTTCAGGAGAATATTTTCGGGCCGCTGGGGATGAAGGATTCCGGGTTCGATTCGAACTCGGCCATCATTTTGAGGCGAGCGTCTGGTTATGCGCCGGGCAAGGACGGCCCGGTGAACGCGGGGTTCATCAACATGACCGTTCCGTTCTCGGCGGGCTCGTTGTATTCGACCACCGAGGATCTGCTGCGGTGGGAACAGGGGCTGTTCGGCGGCAAAGTTTTGAGCGCCGCGTCACTGGCCAAGATGACCACTCCGTTCAAGGACGATTATGCGTGCGGCGTGGGCGTGCGCACGGTGAAAGGGCACAAGGTGATCGACCATGGCGGCGGGATTGAAGGGTTCAACACATTCCTCGCTTATTATCCGGACGACAAGCTGACCGTGGTGGTGTTGGGCAATTTGAACGGAAACGCGCCGCAGGAGATCGCGACGAAGCTGGCGGCGGTGGCGCACGGGGAGAAGGTGGAACTGCCGTCGGAGAGGAAAGAAATCACTCTGGCAGCGGCGTTTTTGGAGAAATATGTGGGCACCTATCAACTGGCGCCGAGGATCGAGATGAAGATCACGCTGAATGGAGGGCAGTTGTTCACGCAGCTTTCGGGACAGGGCAAACTCGCGTTGTTCCCGTCTTCCGAGACGATGTTTTTTCTGAAGGTGGTGGACGCGCAGGTGGAGTTTGGAAAGGACGAGAAGGGTCCGTATGCGGTGCTGCACCAGGGCGGGCGTGACATGAAGGCGCCGCGCATCAGCGACAAGGTGGTGGAGCGAAAAGAGGTCGCGGTGTCGCCGAAGATTCTGGAGCAATACGTGGGCACGTATGAAATGCGTCCGGGATTCGACATGGCGATCACGCTCGAGGGAGGGCAGTTGATTTCGCAGGCGACGGGGCAGGGCAAGATTCCATTGTTCGCGGAATCGGAGACGAAGTTTTTTCCCAAGGTGATGGACGCGGAGATCGAATTCGTGAAGGACGACAAGGGCGCAGTGACGGAAATGATTCTGCGGCAAGGACCGGAGGAGATGAAGGCTAAGCGGAAATAAATGCAGACGGCGGTTCTCGGCGTCCTGCTGGCGGCGATTTTTTCTCTTCTCGCGAATCGGGCGCGGAGATTTTTGGAAACGATCCTGCATAGAAGGGCTGCGTGGATCTGGGCGGCTCCGTTGCTGTTGACGGGGGTGTTCACAGGAGCGGCGGCGCTGGTGGGTGTGTACAGCGCTCCGCTGACGCTGATGGTGCTGGGGTACACGGCAGCGCCGGTTTTGTGCGCCTACGCGCAGGGAACCGGTCCGGCGTCGCGGCCATCATTGCTGGACTTCGTTTCGATTCTGCTCTTATGGCTGCCACTGGAATTCGCGGCGGGAGCGAGCATGATTCCGAGGCCGGCGCAGGGCTTTCTGCATAGCGTGGCGTACGGGATCGCGATCCTGCTCGGGCTGATTTTGTTCGCGGGATTCCGGTCGTTTCCGGGACTGAAGTTCAACATGCCGCGAAACGGGAGGGATACCTGGCTGCCATTGGCGGCGTTCGCGATCGCCGCGCCGGTGCTGGCGATCGTCGGAGTCGCGATCGGATTTATTCCGCCCCCGCACGCGCCGGCGCAATCGGCGGGCAAGATGCTCGGCGCAGTGGGGATCATTTTCGCAGGCACGGCGCTGCCGGAAGAGATTCTGTTTCGCTCCCTGATCCAGAACCTGCTGGCGCTGCGCTTCGGCGACACGACGCGGACATTGCTGATCGCCGCGTTTATTTTTGGATGCGCGCACCTCGATAACGGGCCGCAGGCGCTGCCCAACTGGCGGTACATGATCCTGGCAATCGTCGCCGGGGTGGCGTACGGCTTGGTTTTCAAGAAGGCCTCCACCGTGCTGGCGTCGGCGGCGCTTCACATGATGGTGGATTGGACCAAGCACTTCATTTTCTGAGCGCGAGATGCTGGAACCTTTAGCGATGTTCGGGCTGATCGTCGCGTACATCTGGAAGCTGCGGTTTGTTTATCCGAGTTGCTGGATTGCGATTCCCGTGTTGATGGTGTTGTCCCACGTGGTCCGGCGGGAGACGCCGCGCGCGCTGGGATTTCGAGTGGATCACCTGAGGGAACATCTGAAAATGTTCGGGCCGTGGCTGGTGCTAGCGGTGCTGGCGCTGCTGGCGGCGGGAGCGTGGTTTCACTCGTTCCGCCGGATCGGCCTTTACGATATCCTCTTGTCGCTCGCCGTGTATCTGCCGTGGGGGCTGGCGCAGGAATACGCGCTGAACGGGTATTTTTTGAATCGCTTCGACGCGTTGCTTTCGAAGACCGCGGCATCGATTCTCGCCGCGGTGCTGTTTTGTGCAGTGCACTCGCCCAACTACTTTTTGATGGCGGTCACGCTGCCGCTGGCATGGTGCGCGACGGTCGTCTACCGGCGGACGCGCAATCTTTATTTATTGGGGGTTGGGCACGCTGTCATCGGGCTGATGCTGTTCCTGGTGGTGCCGGATTCGGTCAGCCATCATTTACGAGTCGGCCCGGGATTTTTCCATTTCCACGACGTACACCTGCGCGGTTCCGGTCCGATCGCTGGCGAACGCGACTTTGGTTTCGTCGGTCGACCAGGAAGGATGCGGATGGGTCCACTGCGGACCGTAGACGGTATCCGCGGCATTCTCCATCCAGCTCAGTTCGTTGCGGGCGCGCGCGAAATCTTCGGCCAGTGCGTAGCGCGAATGCCGCCATTGCGAGCCCTGATTGCTCGATTCGCTGAGGCAGAGCTGACGGCGCGCGCCGGTCGAGACGTCGATGATCTGCAGGCCTTCGTCGGGATGATTGGTGTCGCAGAGAACGCGCTGGCCTCGCCGGTCCGGCGCGATGTGCCAGGCGTTGTAATTCACGATGGTGCGGATTTCGCGCGTGGTCCAGTCCATGCGGCACAGGGCGCGCGGCCAGATCGTAAACACCAGGTCCCCGCTGTTACCCAAGAAGGTCTCGTGAACCAGGAACTCATCGTTGCCGTGTTGATAAAGGCATTCGAGGCCCGCTGCCGTCGCGGCGGACGCGGTGCATGCGCGGGGCCGGGTCGCCGGCGAACTCGATCCATTCCGGTTCCAGAGGATGGAACTGCGGATGAATGACGGTGCGAGGAAACGGAATCGTGTGCCATCCAGCGCCGTCGAAGCGTCCGGCGACGAGGCCGCTTTGAGCGCCGGATTTGAAGGCGGCGGTGAGCCATTCGCCATCGCGGCTGATGGAGCATTCGCCCAACTGAGCGCCGGGATGATCGGCTATGGAGCGCTCTGCCAAAGTCTGACGATGGATGGCCCACAGACCGCCACCGCGCGTGAATACGAGCGTTTCGCCATCGGGATGCAGCGCAGCAGAAAAAGGATGGATCGCTTCACCGCTGGTGATCTGGCGGGTTTCCCCCGAGTCGAGTGAAGCTTCGAACAACTGCGCAGCACCCGTGCGGTACGACGTGAAGAAAATCTCGCGCCCGCCCGGGAAAAACGAACTTTGCAGGAAATACGCCGGATGATTGATGGCCGGGCCCTCGGTCACCTGCCAGACCTGCGCGCCTGTAGCGCGGTCGCGAAAAGAAATCATGCGCGTCCCAAGTATAAGTCGCGGCCTTCGGCCAGCACCGCGATCTTGCGATCGGCAACGGAGCGCTTCAGCATCCAGAAGCCGCAGTCGGGATGGATCCAGCTTACGCGGCCGCGGCCGAGCACGGCTTTCGGCGCGCTCCAGAGCCGCGGCGATCTGATCTGGTGTTTCCACTTGATTGACCTTCACGTCGACCACGCCGATGCCCGAGCTGAATGCGCGAATCGACGTCCTTCAGGCGCTTCCAGATCGGCCGCGGAGCGATGGGCCATCTCCAGCACCAGGTGGTCGACGTGCAGACGATTCAGAAAATCGGTAAGCGCGCGCCACTCGCCTTTCTGAATGGTCTGGCCGCCGTAATTGCCGAAACACAGATGCACGGCACGCATTCCGGCGAAGGAATCGAGCACGCGATTGATGGCCGCCGCGGCGATCGGGCCGTCCGCGGGATTGCCGGGGATGTTGGCTTCGTCCACTTGTAAACATGTGCACGGAAGTCCGGCGACCTGCTGCGCGAGCACGCCGGCGACGGCCATCAACAACTCTTCGAATCCGCCGTAATGCCGGTCGAGCAGTGTGCGCGCCAGCATGTACGGGCTGGTGACCGTGAACTTGAACGGCCCGCCCGCGACGCTGCCGGCGAGTTCGCAATCGGCCATCAGGTTGAGCGAACCCTCGCCCAGCGGTCCTTCCACCACGCCCGCGGCCTTGCGCCGGAAACGCATGGTGTTCATGCGCGCGAAGGCCTCATGATCGCTGCGGCCCACCTGCGCGCGCACGCCCGTCATCGGGCGGATGAAGTATTCGATCATACCGTTGGTGTCGGGATGATTCACGTCGAAGCGGTACAGTTCGCCGTCGGTGGGCAGGTCGATGCGAGGCCTGGCGCTGAATGTCGAAGACCACGCGCGTGGCGTCGAGACGCGCCTGCTCGCTGGGCAGCGCCGCCAGCCAATCCGGAATCGGATACGAGCCAACGGTGGTGGTCAGAATCGACGGTTCAGACGACATCGAAGCCATGCTATCAAGTCGCAGTGGTGTAAAATGGCTAGCCATGAATTCAGCAAGAATCGCGCTCATTTGCGCCGTATCGATGTCCGGCGCATTCGCGCAGCCCTCGTATGAGACCGCGCTCAAGAATCTGAAGTTCCGCAGCGTCGGCCCGGCGACGATGGGCGGACGGCTGGATGACATCGCGGTGGTGGAATCGGACCCGCGCGTAATCTATATTGGGGCCGCTGCTGGCGGCCTTTTCAAGACGGTGAATGGGGGCATCACGTGGCACGCGTTGTTTGAGGACCAGCCGAACCCGTCGATCGGCGATATCGCGATTGCTCCGTCGAATCCCGCGATTGTGTATGTGGGGACGGGCGAGCCCAACAATCGGCAGAGTTCGTCGTGGGGCGATGGCGTTTATAAATCGATGGATGCCGGCGCCACGTGGACGCATCTCGGCCTGAAAGAGACGCATCACATCGGCCGCATCGTGGTGAATCCGACCGACCCGAATATCGTGTATGTCGCGGCGCTCGGCGATTTGTGGGGACCGAACAAGGAGCGCGGAGTTTATCGGAGCATCGACGGCGGCGCGACCTGGACGCAGACGCTTTTCGTCAACGAGGATACCGGGGTTTCCGACATCGCCATCGATCCGCAGAGTCCTAATATTCTTTACGCGGCGGCGTACCAACATCGTAGAACTGTCTTCGGCTACAACGGCGGCGGCCCGTCCAGCGGCCTTTATCGCTCTACCGACGGCGGCGAGCACTGGACGAAGCTCACGCGCGGTTTGCCCACAACTGGCGACGTCGGCCGATGCGCGATCGACAATTATCGCAAGAACACGAATATCGTTTACGCGCTGGTGGAGCATCGCACGCTGGGCGGCGTGTACCGCTCCGAGGACAAAGGCGAGAGCTGGACCCGGATGAGCGATACGAACCCGCGTCCCATGTACTTCAGCCAGATTCGCGTCGACCCGAACAACGAATTGAGAATCTGGCTCGGCGGCGTCAACATATATATGTCCGAGGACGGCGGCAAGAGCTTCGTTCAGACGCGGTTCGCGAGGGTTCACAGCGATGTTCACGCGATCTGGATCGACCCGGCGAATTCGGATCATCTTTTGTCGGGTAATGACGGAGGCATCTGGGTCACCGAGGACAGCGGACGCAACTGGCGGCACCTGAACAGCATCGCTTTGGGCCAGTTTTACGAGGTCGCGTACGATTTCCAGAAGCCTTATCATATCTGCGGCGGCGCTCAGGATAATTATTCGTGGTGCGGCCCCAGTTCGTCGACGCAAACGCTCGGCATCGGCAATGAGGACTGGTTTACCGTGCAGGGCGGCGACGGATTCTACAACCGCATCGATCCGAGCGATCCGAATATCATTTACGCCGAATCGCAGGACGGCAATCTTTCCCGGCGCGATCTGCGCAGCAGCGAATCGAAATCCATTCGGCCGCTGGAGGATAACGATAAGGCGCCGCGCTACCGCTTTCAGTGGAACTCGCCTCTGATGATTTCGCCGCACGATCCGAAGACGATTTATTACGGCGGCAATCACCTGTTCAAATCGACCGACCGCGGCGATACCTGGGAGCGGCTGGGCGAGGACCTGACCACGGGCGCGGATCGCAATAAGATGACCATCCTCGGCAAGGTGGTGGATCAGAACACGCTCTCGCGCAACGACGGCGTGGTGGCGTGGCCCTGCATCACCGCGATTGCCGAATCGCCCGTGAAAGCCGGAGTGCTGTGGGTAGGCACCGACGACGGCAACGTGCAGATGTCGCGCGACGGCGGCAAGACGTGGACGAACGTCGTCGGCACCATGCAGGGCGTGCCGAAAGGAGGCTACGTCAGCCGCATCGAGCCGTCGCATAAGGAGGTGGGGACGGCTTACATCACCTTCGACAATCACCGCAGCGCCGACTACGGCATTTACATTCTGATGACGAAGAATTACGGCGATTCCTTCACCAAGTTGACCAACGGAATCCCTCCGGAGGCGGGCACGGTGCACGTGGTTCGCGAGGATCCGGTGAATATCAATCTGCTGTTCGCGGGGACGGAGTTCGGATTGTTCGTCAGCTTCGATCGCGGAGCGAACTGGCATCGCATGAAGAACGGACTGCCGACCGTCCCGGTGTTCGATCTCCAGATTCATCCGCGGGACCACGATCTGATTCTGGCGACGCACGGGCGCTCCTTCTGGATCATGGATAACATCGCGGCTCTGGAACAGATGGACGGCCAGACGCTGACCACGGATCTGAAGCTGTTCGATTCGCATCCGGCGATTGAATGGAAGATGGCGAATTACCGCAGCTTCATAGGGTCGGCGCTGTTCTTCGCGCCAAACGCGCCGACGGGACTGCTGCTGGATTACTACACGAAATCCGCGGGTCCGGTCCAGATCACGATTGCGGATAAAGCCGGAAACCGGGTTCGCCAGATCAACACGCGCGCGGAAGCCGGAGTGCTGAATCGCGCGATTTGGGATATGCGTTACGACGCGCCGATTCCTCCGGAAGCGCCGGCAGCAACAGGTGGTGGAGGTCGCGGCGGTCGTGGAGGAGGAGGACGCGGCGGACGTGGCGGAACGCCTGTAGCGGCGGCAGGTGAGCTGGCTACGGAGTTCGGCGCGGAAGGCGCCGCGGCGGCGCGGAGGAGGCGGCGGTGGCGGTGGTGGCGGCGGACGAGGATTCGGCGGGCCGCCTCGTGGATCGCTCGTCGACCCGGGCTCTTACGTTGTCACCATCTCCGCGGGAGGCAAAACCGATTCGAAGACCTTCACTGTTGAAGAAGATCCTCGCGTGCAGTTTTCGGACGACGATCGCCTCAAGCGCCGCCGCGCGCTCGAAACGCTCGCCGTCATGACTCGCGACGCGGACGCGGCGCGCCGCAAAATCGCCGGCATCAACACGGCGATCACCGCGCTCCTCGATAGCTGGAAACTCCCCACCGCCCCCGCGGTCCCGGACAGCGTCAAGAAAGCCGCCGACGACATGCTGGCCAGAGTGAAGCCGGCGCTCGCGATCTTTGAAGCGGCCGGCGGAGGGGGAGGACGTGGTGGTGGTGGACCATTCGTGCCGCCTCCCGTCACGCAGAAAATAGCCCGGCTGATGACTGCCATCGACGGCTATTCCGCCGTGCCCACTTCGCGCCAGATGGCGGATATCGCGGACGCCTCCAAGGAGCTGGAGACGGGAGTCTTCATGGTGAAGAATCTTTGGGAAGAAGTTCCGGGGTTCAATAAAGTTATGCAGGATGCGGGCGTCCCGTACTTCAAAGTGACTCTCGCCGGCCCTGTTCAACCCGGAGGGCGCGGAGGGAATTGAGCCCTTGTATCGACACTCGTGTCGATACCTGGCGGGCGTCGCGAGGAGTCGCGACGCGGCACACACGAGTGCGTGCGCCACATGCTACGGAATCTCGATTGGCTTCCCGGCCATCAGCGATCCCGCGTTGTATTTCTTCAGCAGATCGTTGATCTCCGGAATCTGCTTTTCGACGAAGCCGTTCACTTCGCGCATGTCTTTGAGAAACTCCGCGCGCAGCTCATTCAAGTATTCGACCTGATAATGCGTGGGCGCGGCCAGCACCCGATCGATCGCGCCCAGAAGCTGGCCCAGGCGATCCACCAGCCGCGGCGCCATGCTATAGCCCGGGATGTCGTTCGGCCGCGCCAGCCGCAGCTCCATCGAGGAGACCTGCTGCTTGCGCTCCCCGATCAGACCGCCGATCATCTTCGCCGCCTGCGGGTCGAGCCCGCGAACGTTTTTCCCGGCCTGATCGAGCTCGTCGTTCCACACGTCGATCGAGCGCAGTGCGTCGTTCACCGCCGACGTCATGTCGCGCAGCTTCATGTCGGTTTCGAGTTGCGTGCGCAGCGCGCCTTCGTCGACCGGGACCGTCGGATCGAGCCGCACTTCCAGTACCTGGGTGAGTATCTTGCCGCCTGCCGTCAGGCGAACGGTGTATTTGCCAGGCAACACTTGAGGGCCGATGGGACGGAAACGGAATCCTCCGCCGGTGTCGTCCGATTCCGCGGTCCGCACGTGCGGGCCCTGATAGCGCAGATCCCAGGTGGTGCGGTTCAATCCCGCATCGTGCGGAATGGTCCCAGGTCGCGAATCACCTTGCCGGCGCCGTCGAGAATCTCGATTTTCGCCGGTCCTCTGTCCTTCAAATAGTAAGTGACCGGAGCGCCATAAGCGGGGATTCGGGCCGCTGAAAGGCTTGTTGCCGCCGCTGCCCAGGCCACCGCCGCCGCCCCTTCCACCGGCATCGAAGCGTAAGGCCGGCCGCATGCCGAAAAGATGCGCGCTTTCAGAGATCACCTGCGCGTTCATCTGCTGCAACGGCGACGCGTCGTCCAGAATCCAGATGCTGCGGCCGTGCGTGCCCAGAATCAGATCGTTCTCGCGCGGATGAATCATGATGTCGCGCACCGCCACGGGCGGAAGA
The DNA here is from genome assembly GCA_963749245.1 of Bryobacterales bacterium. Taxonomy (GTDB): domain Bacteria; phylum Acidobacteriota; class Terriglobia; order Bryobacterales; family Bryobacteraceae; genus Palsa-187. Next base: position 10,301 of record CAVVNE010000020.1, on the reverse strand, counting down.
TTCTTGAGGTGCAGCCGCACCCACTGATTGCCGCCGGTGAACGATACGTGCAGCCCAAGCTCTCCGCCCGCGTACAGCAGTTGCGGATTCTTCGGATCTTCCTTCACCACCCAGAGATAATCGTCCTTCGGCAGGTTGCCGGTGATGTTGGTGAACGTCTTGCCGAAGTCCGTGGTCTTGAAAATATAAGGGTGAAAATCGTCGAACCAGTGATGCTCGAACGCGACGTACGCCGTTCCGGCTGCGGTGCGCGACGGCTCGATCCAGGCGATCTCGGCGAACTTCGGGACGCCCGGCGCGTTGCCGGTGACGTTGGTCCAGTGGTTGCCGCCATCGGTGGTCACCTGCAAATTTCCGTCGTCGGTGCCGACCCAGATCACGCCTGCCTGCTTCGGCGATTCGGCGATCCGGATGATGGTGCAGTGATATTCGGCAGTCGTATTCTCCGTCCACATCGTGCCGACGCTTTTCTGTTTTTCCGGATCGTTGGTGGTCAGGTCCGGGCTGATCGCGTCCCACGTCTTGCCAAAATTCGTGCTCTTGAACAACACGTTGCTGCCGAAATAAACTGTGTTTTTGTCGTGAGGCGACGGCACAATTGGTGCGTTCCAGTTGAAGCGATATTTCAGCTCGCCCACCGGGCCTCCGTCGTTGCGTTTGGGCTGCGGGCTGACGTCCTGCTGCTCCCGCGTGCGCCAGTCGGTGCGCACGATGCCTCCTCCCTGGTTCTCCGATAGAAAAATCTCGGGGTTGTCGGGATGGTTGATCACATGGAAACCATCGCCACCGCTGATGTTGCTCCAGTCGTCGTTCAAAATGCCCGCGGTCTTCGTGCGGCTGGGTCCGCTCCACGTGCCGTTGTCTTGCAGGCCGCCCTGAATGTAGTAAAAAGGCCAGCGATTATCGGCGAAAATCTGGTAAAACTGCCCCGCCGCGAAATTGAGAACGGCTTCCCACGTCTCGGCGCGATCGTAGGAGACGGCGATGCCCCCGTCCTCGCCGATCCAGATGCGGCTTGGGTTTTTCGGATCCACCCACACGGTGTGGTAGTCGCCGTGAATACCGTTGGCGATCCGCCGCCACGTGTGGCCGGCGTCGATGCTGGTCATCAGCTGCATGCCGATTGAATAGACGCGATTCTCGTCGGTCGGATCGATGGTGATGTGGGCATAATAGACGCCGCGCCCGACCACGGCCGGATTCTTAGTGGTCATGTGGAAATGGTCGCCCCGGTCGTCGGAGCGGAACAACGTGCCGTCGTTCGATTCCGCCACCACGTAGACCACGTTCGAATTGCTGGGCGCGACGCGCACGCCGATTCGTCCCAGCCCCTTCGGCAGGCCATTAGTGAGCTGCGTCCAGGTGCGGCCCGCGTCCAGGGAGCGAAACACGCCGGTCTTCTCATCTCCGGAAATGAACATCCATGGCTTGCGCTCGAATCGCCACATGGTCGCGTAGAGAATGTTCGGATTGTTGACGTCGATGTCCAGGTCCGCGCAGCCATGCCCCGCATCGATGTAGAGAACTTTCTTCCAAGTCTCGCCTCCGTCGGTGGTCATGTACACGCCCCGATCTTCATTGGGACCGGTGTTGTGCCCCAGCGCGCCCACGTAGACGATGTTACTGTCGAGCGGATTCACCACCACGCGCGAAATGTGATGCGTGCCGGAGAGGCCCATGTTGCGCCATGTCTTGCCGCCGTCGAGCGTGCGATAAATTCCGTCGCCGAAGCTGACGCTGTTGCGCGCATTCGCCTCGCCGCCACCTAGCCACACTACGTCCGGATTGTGCGGGTCGACGGCAATATCGCCGATCGAAATGGTGTCCTGGTGGTCGAAGATCGGAGTCCACGTCGTTCCGCCGTTGACGGTTTTGAACAGGCCCCCCGACGCCGTGGCGACGTAAACCAGCGCCGGATCGCCGGGAATACCGCGGACCGCCGTGATTCGCCCGCCCATCGATGCCGGGCCGATGTTTCTCCACTCCAGGCGTTCGAACAGTTCGGAGTTCAGGTCCGCAGCCGGGGTGACGATCCCTGAAAGCGTCAAAATGATTGAAATACGACAGAGCATAGTAGATAAGCATGCTACACATCTTGCCGCAGGCGGCGCAACTCGGAGTCATAATGAAGCCTTGGCGGGGATCACCAGACGAGCGTTCGTGAGCGGAACGGCAGCCGCCCTTTCGGCGCAATCGCCGCACAAACCGAACTTTTTGTTCATCCTCGCCGACGATCATGCCGGATATGTGCTCGGCTGCGACGGCAACGCTCTGGCGCGCACTCCTAACCTCGACCGCTTCGCTTCTGAAAGTGTCCGATTCGCCGCGCATCACTGTAATTCGCCGGTCTGCACGCCGTCGCGCCAGTCATTTTTAACCGGCCAGTTGCCGCACGCGGCGGGAGTGACAGTGCTCTCGACTCCACTCGCGCTCGATAAACCGACTCTCGCGAAGCAATTTCAGAAAGCCGGATACAAGACCGCGGTTTTCGGAAAGATGCATTTCAATCGTCCAGCCGAACCCGGCCTCCACGGCTTCGACGTCGCGATGACGGAGGACGAAATCACTAAAGCGTGGATAAGGGACGTGAGGCCTCGCCCATCTCCTGAGAATATTCGCACGAAGCCTGCACAATGGCGTCCGTTCCGCGATCCCGCCCGAATCTGGCTGAACGCCGACAAACTTCCACTCGCGCGATTCGACGAAGACGCCCGCGGCACTTACATCGCGCGCCAGGCCATTCGATATCTGGAGGCCAATGGCGAAAGACCCTTTGCGCTTTGGACCAGTTTCCAGGAGCCTCATTCGCCCTTCGATTTTCCCGCTGAAGATCGCGAACTCTTTGACGCCGGCCAGTTCAGCGTTCCGCGCGTCGGCCCTGAAGACGAGTGGCAGGTCCCGAAGATTTTCCGCAGCCTCAGCGACGACGACAAGCGCGGCATCGCCGCCGCGTATTACACGTCGGTTGCTTTTCTCGACCGCAACATCGGCCGCGTGCTGGACGCGCTGCGCCGCCTGCATCTCGACGAGAATACGTTCGTCGTCTATATGGCGGATCATGGCTACGACTTGGGTCAGCATGGACGCTTCGAAAAGCATTGCGGCTATGAGCCTGCGCTACGCGTACCGCTGATCGTCCGCGATCCTCGACGCCCGCGCGCAGGCGTCGTACACGATCTGACCGAGCACATTGACGTCCCCGCGACGATTATCGACATGTTGAACCTCGACCCGCTGCCCATCACGCATGGCCAAAGCCTCCGTCCCTATCTCGAGGGCCGCCGCCCGCAACACGCACGCGACCACATCTTCAGTGAATATCTGGAAAACGAGGAAGCGTACATCAAGACCGTCGAATGGAAATACATTCTGTGCTCAGGCAAGCGCGCGCGCAAGGACGGCTATGAAACCGAAAACCCCACGCCCGGCCGTTACCGCCGCCTGTACGATCTGCGCAACGATCCCGGCGAGTTCACCGACGTTTCGGCACGGCGCCCCGATCTGGTCGCCAAGTTCGAAACTCTGATGCTCGATCGTTTCCGAACCACGCATCCGGATCGCGAAGCGGAACCGCAGCGACTGAACCGGGCGGAGGCGATCGAGTTCTATCTACGCCCAAGAGACGCAAAACCGGGACCTTAAAATAGCCGCCCCTGGGGCTCGAAATGCGGGCAGACTGCTTGACTTTGCCGGGAAAGGCCCATAATATTGAGAATCCTTGACGGGCAACTTAACGGTTTTGCGTTTTTGTTACAAAAACGTAGGCGCGGCGGGCTTCTTAGGGTCTGATCGCCAGAAATGGGCACAAGGAGAGTTCAAAGTGCAGAGAATTCAAAGGAATTACTATTGTCTCATCGCCGGAATGTGTCTTTACGTCTCGGTGGCATCGGCTCAAATAGGAGCGGTTAGCAACGTCGGAAAAACGACGACCAACCTGGATGCGATCGCGTTTGACGGCAACGGAACCCTCTGGGGCGCGACCAGCGGCACCGGGTCGCTATACACCATCAGTCCCGTAACTGGTGCGGTGACGCTGGCCCATGCGCTGGTGGGCGCATCGAACGGAGGCCTCACATACGGGATGAAAGGGCTGGCGTTTCAGCCTGGCACGGGGACCCTCTATGGAGCCACCAGCCCGGATTCGCCGAATTCGGGGAACAGCCTGGTAACCATCAATCCCGCGAACGGCCAGGTGACCGTGATCGGTCCAACCGGCACCGGGCGTCCTTATACGGATCTGTCGTTCGCGCCGAACGGGACGCTGTATGGGTGGCTGTTCGGTTCGGGGGCGACGACGATTAGTTTGGCGAGCGTCAATCTGACCACCGGCGCGGGGACCTCGCTGGGAAGTCCGCAGACGCCCGTCGCCGCTCCCGACGGCGGCGGTATTGCGGTAAACGCGAGTGGTGTCATCTATGTGGCGGCCAATGGTCATCTCAACGCCCCTTGCAGCCCGACCCTAAACTGTAGCGGCGCCTTGTGGACCATTAATCCGGCTAACGGCGCGCCCACCACGATCGGGACGCTCACAGGAGGACCCGGATCGGCCCCGACGTTCACTTCCCTGACTTTTTCTCCGAGCGGGATTCTGTATGGAATCGAAGGCGGGGACGGCGGCGCGTCCTGGAATCTGATCACGATCAGTCTGACGCAGGGCGGCCCGAATGCTCCTACGATCACGGCAGTGGAGAACGCCGCGAGCAACATCGCGCCGGGGCTGCCTAATTCGGGAATCGCGCAGGGCGCTATCTTTATTGTTCAAGGAAGCAATTTGGGCCCGGCGAACATCGCTATCGCGTCCTCTGCGTTTCAGAGCTCTACTTTTAGCAATACGTCGGTCACGGTTACGGTGGGCGGCACGGTGGTGAATGCGCTGATGTACTATACGTCGGCGGCTCAGGTCGCGGCGCTGCTGCCGTCGAACACGCCCACTGGCGCGGGAGGCATCACGGTCACCTATAACGGCCAAACCAGCGCTCCTGCGCCCATCACCGTGGTTGCGAACAATCTGGGGATCTTTTCCATCGATTCGACCGGCTCGGGACCTGGGATCGTCACTTACCCGGACTATAGCCTGGTCTCGGCCGGTAAGGCGGCGAACTGCGGAGGGCCGAGCACCGCCTGCGGCGCGGCCAACCCCGGCGACACGCTGACTCTATGGGCTACGGGACTGGGTCCTGTCACCGGGAGCGACGCCGCAGGCGCCGGCCTCGGGCAGAACATGCCGAACATCCCGCTGACGGTGTGGATCGGAGGCGTGCAGGCGCCGGTGCTGTTCCAGGGACGGGGATGCTGCATTGGAGAGGATCAGATCGCGTTTACCGTGCCGAACAATGTTCCCACCGGATGCGCGGTGCCGCTGGTGGTTCAGATCGGCGATGAGATCAGCAACAATACCGCGATTCCTGTGGCCAATGGAAGCCGCACTTGCACGCCTTCTAATGCCGCATACGCGGCGGCAAACCTCGTGCAGGCGGCCCTCACCGTGCCCATTTCGAGCGGCAATATCAAGCTGGACCATTCTTCGGACGGGAACGGCAAGTTCGAAGACGATGGGAAAGCCAAGTTCCAGCGCTTGACATTCGCCCCGGATACCGAGCCTTTCGTCGTCTCCTGGGTCGACGACCCGCCCGCCGGCACCTGCCTCGTCTTTAACAATATCAGCGGGAACACGAACGTTCCGGCCATGGCCGTCAGCCTCGACGCCGGGTCCACCATTACCCTGACGGGGCCGGGCGGAAGTTTGCCGGTACCTGAGCAATCGAATGAAACCGCTTTTAGCGCAACGGGAACATTTTTAGTCCCGGGCACTTACACGGTTACAGGGACGGGTGGCGCCGACGTCGGTCCCTTCAGTGCCACCTTGACGATCCCGGCGTTGCCCACCCTGACCAGTCCTGTGAACAACGGCGCCGCGACCCGGGCCAACGGACTAACGGTCACCTGGACGGGAGGCAGTGGAAATGTGGCGATGGACATGCAAAGTTGCACCGACAGTTCCTGCAACAACGGCGCCTCCGCGGAATGCATTGCGCCAGCAAGCCCCGGAACATTCACGATTCCGCCTTCCGTCCTGTTGGCTCTTCCCGCCAGCACTTCCGCTGGGTTCGTTTTCTCGACGGTAATATACTCCCCGTTCACGGCAACAGGCCTCAACCTCGGAGCCATTTCGCTATCCCGTTACAACATCGCGGGCTTCGGTAACGGTTGGGGCTCCGGCGGCTTCACGTTTAAGTAGCGCTAAACCAAGTATTTTCCAAGCATAACCAAGCGCGAGTTCATCGGTAAGTATCTTCGCGCCGCAAAGAGCACGCCTTGAGAACGACAGCGGATCCATCGACGTCGTAGCGGAACCGGAACCGCCCGGAGCGAATCCGATACTGGCCTTGTCCCTCGGCAACCCCTTCCAACTTCTTGATGGAATGGCGCCGGCTGGTGTTGAACGGGTCAGCCCTTAGAATGTCGATCACCTTTGCAAATATCTCAGGAATGCCGGCGTGCCTGCCGGAGAGCTTCTTCATCTCTCTGTCAAACCGGCTGGTCGTGGCAACCTGAAAACTCATTTGCCCCGGTGGCGCAATTGTTTGAGCAGAGCCTCAGCGGGCTTCGTGAGTCCAGCCCGAACATCCTGGTTGCTTCGGTGAATCTGCGCGTTCACCTTCGGATCGCGCAATTCGAGATAGTCTTCCATCTCATCCGCATCCATGATGCCGATCACTGGAATCCCGTCCTTTTCGAGGATGAAGTATTCGTTGTGTAAATGGGCGCGCTTAGCCAATTGCCCGAGGTTAATCCGGCCTTGAGTAATCGGCAGCCGACTGACGACACGCGTTGCGATTTTCTTCATACTTTAATCAACGTTGATTAGAGTATACGTTAAACGACGTATTTTCCCGCCTCAATCATCCGCGCGGCGATCTTTTTCCGTAGCCCGATGGTGTTCAACGGCTCGTATTTCGCGAACCGCTTCAGGATCGCCAGGTTGGCCCGCAGCGTATCGCCATCTCCGCATGCCGTCAGCACCGTTTTCGACGCCGATTCGATGGTGTCCATCGCCTCGCGCGCGAACACCGCCGTCATGTCTTTCGCGTTCTCGGCGTTTTTGCCGCTGCGCGCGATCTTCTCCGCCCGCAGGGTCACCGATTCCATCGCATAGGCATTCATGAGGATGTCGGTGATGTTGGCCACCACTTCCTGCTGCTCTTCGAGCGCCGTCATGTATTTCTGCACGGCCATGCCCATAGTGAACAGCCCGATTTTCTTCGCATTGGCGACCATGTCGATCTCGCCGCCCAATTGCGGACCAGCGAGAATTTCGGCGTGCAGCTTCTTGCCCACCTCCATCAGCGGGATAGCGCCCTTCTGCGCCCGCTTCAGGATCATCCCTGTGGCCAGCAGCCGGTTGATTTCGTTGGTGCCTTCGAAGATCCGGTTGATGCGCGAATCGCGGTAGGCGTGCTCGCACGAATATTCCTGCGAAAAGCCGTAGCCGCCGTGAATCTGCACGCACTCATCCACCACGTAATCGAGCGTTTCCGACGCGAACACCTTGATGAAGGAGCATTCGGTGGCGAACTCCTCCACCGCTTTCAACTGCTGATGCCCGGCGTCGGGAGCATCCCAGGAAAAGCCCGCCAGTTGCGCTTCAATAGCGCCGACCACTCGATAGGTCATGCTTTCGCTGGCGAACATGCGCAGCGCCATTTCCGCGATTTTGTGCTGAATCATGCCGAATTCGCAGATCGATTTGCCGAACGCCTTGCGTTCCTTCGAATATTGAATCGCGTCGGCCAGGTCCGCGCGGCAGCCTCCGTGGGCGAAGGGGCCTAACTTCAACCGCCCGAGGTTCAGAATGTTGAAGGCGATGATGTGGCCGCGGCCGATCTCGCCCAGCACGTTTTCGACGGGCACTTTCACATTGTCCAGGAAGACTGCTGTTGTCGAGCTTCCCTTGATGCCCATTTTCTTTTCTTCCGCACCTGGTTTCACGCCCGGCCACGCGCGCTCCACCAGGAACGCGGTGAATTTCTCGCCGCCGACCTTGGCGAAAACAGTGTATAAATCCGCGAATCCGCCGTTGGTGATCCACATCTTCTGGCCGTTCAAAATGTAATACTTGCCGTCTTCCGAAAGGTCGGCCCGGGTGCGCGCGGCCAGCGCGTCGGAACCGGCCTGCGGCTCACTCAAACAGTACGCCGCGATCATTTCCGCTGTTGCCAGCTTCGGCAGATATTTTTGTTTTTGCGCTTCCGTTCCGAACAACAACAACGGCAGCGTGCCGATACCGGTATGCGCGCCGTGCCACGCCGAATACGACCCTTCGCGAGCCAGACCTTCGGCGACCACCATCATCGACGTCAGGTCCATTTCCATGCCACCGAATTTTTCCGGCAGCACCACGGCTGTCAGGCCCAATTCGCCTGATTTCTTGAGGATTCTCGCGCACAGCGCGTGGTCCTGATGACGGATGGCGTCGATGTTCGGGACCACTTCCTTCTGCCAGAACTCGTCCGTCGTTTTCGCGATGGCGCGATGCTCGTCGGTAAAATCCTCGGGCGTGAAGATTTCTTCGGGAGCGCTGTTTTCAATCAAGAATGCGCCGCCCCTGGTCTTCGGAATCGCAACTGTCGTGGTCGCCATAAGTTTCCCCTAATTCAGATTTTCGAAAATTCCCGCGGCGCCCTGCCCGCCGCCGATGCACATGGTCACCATGCCGTATTTTACGCCGCGCCGTTTCATTTCGCGCAAAATAGTGGCCGTCAATTTCGCGCCCGGTGCAGCCCAGAGGATGCCCCAGCGCGATGGCGCCGCCGTTGACGTTCAACGTTTCGATGTTCAGGCCCACCTCGCGTACGACGGCCAAAGCCTGTACGGCAAAGGCCTCATTCAATTCCACCAGCCCGATGTCTTCGAGCGTTGATGCCGGCAAGCTTCAGCGCTTTCGGAATGGCCACAATCGGGCCGATACCCATGATTTCCGGAGGCACTCCGCCGACCGCGAAGCTGACGAACCGGGCCATCGGTTTCAAGCCCAGTTCGCGAGCTTTTTTCTCGCTCATGACGATAGCCGCCGCCGCGCCGTCGCTGGTTTGCGATGAATTTCCGGCGGTCACGGTGCCTGCGGCGTGAAAGACAGGCCGCAATTTCGCCAGTGCTTCGAGCGACGTATCGGCGCGCGGGCCTTCGTCTTTCTTGAACGTGCCTTTCTTCGTGCCGCTGGGCGTGGTGGTATCGACTTCAAGCGGAACGATCTCGTCGTCGAAGCGGCCTTCGGCCTGCGCGTTCAACGCATTTTGATGGCTTCGATAAGAAAACTGGTCCTGATCCTCCCGGCTGACGTTGTATTTCCGATACACTTCTTCGGCGGTAAGTCCCATACCCATATAAATTTGCGGGATGTTGTCGACCATCCAGGGATTGGGCGCGAATTTGTGGCCGGACATCGGTAGCAGGCTCATCGATTCGCTGCCTCCAGCGATGATGATCTCCGCGCCCCCCGAGCGGATCTTCTCCGCAGCCATGGCGATGGCCTGCAATCCTGACGAGCAGAAACGGTTGATGGTCACTCCAGGAACGGAGTCGGGAAATCCGGCGCGTAATGCGGCGACGCGGGCCATGTTCATGCCGGACTCGGCTTCGGGAGTCGCGCAACCCAGAATGACGTCGTCGATTTCGGATTTGTTTACCTGGGGATGACGCTTCAGCAGATCGTCGAACACAGCGGCGGCCATGTCGTCGGGACGGGTATTTTTCAGCGTTCCTCGGCCGGATTTTCCGACGGCTGTGCGGACGCATTCGATAATGACGGCTTCTTGCATCCGGTCCCGCCTGACCGGGGGGACGGTGCTGATGGCCGCCGCGACCGGGTACGGCCTGGCCGCGTGCCTGTTCACCGGCACCACCTCGGTGCCAGCCGCCTATGCTGGCGCCTTCGTGTGGGGCGCCGCCGGATCGGTGTTCGGCGCGGTGGCCGTCACCACCCTCCAGCTCGTCGCCCCCCGGCCCGCGCACGGCCGGGTCATGAGTATCAGCGCCACGGTGCAGTCCTGGACCGAGACCATCGGCGTTCCCGTCGGGGGCCTAGCTCTCGCCGCTCTCGGCGTCCGCCTCGGCGCCCTGGCCCTGGCCGGGGTCGCCGTCGCCGCCGGACTCACCGGCCTGGCCATCGTCACCGCGACCCGCCCGGATCACTCATGACTCAGGCCGGCGAGGAGGGCGGCAGCTCAAAATGAGACCCGACCACCGGCCAGCGGCCGCTCCCGTCAGGCGGCCTGCCGTACCGAGCGGGTGCGGTTGGCACT
>CAVVNE010000019.1:0-37506 GCA_963749245.1 Bryobacterales bacterium | reverse complement strand
ATGAGTATCTGACCAGCGTCCGCGAAGTGGAAAAACGGGTCGAAGGAATGCGCAAGTCCAAGGACACCGCCGACGACAAGGCCAAGGCGAAAAACACGGTCGCGGCCGCCATGGACCGGCCCGCCAACGGTCTGCCCGAAGATCTGCGCGAGCACGCGCGCCTGATGTGCGACATCATCGCTATCGCGTTTCAGACCAACAAGACGCGCGTCGCGTCGCTGCTGATTTCGCGCGACCTTTCGGCGATGTACTATCCGTTCCTGGAGGTGAAAGAAGGCCACCACGCCGCGTCGCACAGCAATAACTCGGATGGGTACGAGCGCATCGCGCGATTCCATGTCAGCCAGTATGCATATCTCGCGTCTAAGCTCGACAGCATGAAGGAAGGCGACGGCACAGTGCTCGACAATAGCTGCCTGATGTTCCTTTCCAACCTCTGGATCGGCCGCAAGCACGACAACTTCCGTCTGCCGCTGGTGCTCGCCGGCGGGCTGGGCGGCACGCTTGAAACCGGACGTACGTTGAACTATCTGGATGCGGGCCAGGACAATCGCAAGATGTGCAGCCTGTACCTGTCGCTGATGGATCGTTTCGGGATCAAGCTGGAGCAGTTCGGCGACGCCCAGACGCCACTGGCGAGACTCTAGATTGGTCTATGTTGAACCGGATCGGCCTTGCGGCCACCGTCATTCTATAGCGCGGCTTGCCTCGAAGCCCGAGTCACCCGCATCGTGGTCGAGCATCGCGAATCTCCGGCCTTTGGCGGGCAGGCGTTCGGCAAGGCCGGCCAGTACGAGGTGCTGAGCGGCCACTTTTTCGGCGAAATCGACCCCGAAGGACCCGCACAACGCCATCATCATGGACATTCAGTTCGCGCCGCGCAACGCGCGCGGCATGGTGGAATATTCCGCGACGTTTGCGCTGTCGAAGCCGATCGACATGTCGAAATCCAACGGCGTCCTCTACTACACCGTGTCCAACCGCGGGCGGGGCGCTCCGGTGGGTTCCGACGACGGCCGCGTCAATCTTCTCAGCGGATGGCAGGGCGATCTTCTGCAGCGGCCGGATGCGCAGACCATCGTGGTGCCGGTGGCGCGCAAGTCCGATGGCTCGCCGTTGACCGGACCGGTGCTGGAGCGTCTGATCGACATTCCGCCGGACACCACCACCATCGATCTCGGGCGCGACGCCCTACGTGGGCCTGACCTACCAGCGCCCGCTCACGCTCGACACCGCCAAGGCCAGCCTGACGCGGCGCGCCTCCCAGAGTGCGCCGGCCGCCGCCGTCCCCAGCGGCGATTGGGCATTCGCCGACTGCACCACGAAGCCGTTCCCCGGCACCCCCGATCCTTCGAAGCTGTGCGTGAAGGGCGGATTCGACCCTGCTTCCGAATACGTGCTGATCTTCACCGCCAAAGATCCCCTGGTGCTGGGCATCGGTTTCGCCGCGACGCGCGACCTGAATTCGTTCCTGCGCTACGCCGCGCAGGACGACCGGCACGCCCAACCCGCTCGCCGGGCCAGATCAAGTGGGTGATCAGCCGCGGCGATTCGCAGTCCGGCAACTTCATCCGCAGCTTTATTCACCTGGGCTTCAACCAGGACGAAGCCGGGCGGATCGTGTGGGATGGCGCGCACTCCGCATATCGCCGCGCGGCAGCTTGCGCTCAACTTCCGCTTCGCGGTGGGCGGCGGCTACGCGGCTGCGTATCAGCCCGGCAGCGAGGGCGTGCTCTGGTGGAGCGATTATCCGGACCGCGTGCGGCACCGGCCCACCGCCGGACTGCTGGACCGCTGCCGCGCCACCAATACCTGTCCCAAGATTTTCGACACCTTCGGCGGAATCGAGTTCTGGTTCCTGCGCGAATCGCCGGACCTGGTCGGCACGGATGCCAAGTCGGATATTCCGCTGCCGCCCAACGTGCGCCGTTACTTTTTCCCCGGTACGACGCATGGCGGCGGCCGCGGAGGCTTCAGCGCCGCGGCCCCGCAGCCGCCCAATGGCTGCCTGCTTCCGGCGAATCCGAATCCGGAAAGCGACACCATGCGCGCCCTGACGGTCGCTTTGATCGACTGGGTCACAAAGGGAACGGAGCCGCCGCCGAGCCGCTATCCGCGCCTCGACCAGCGATCAGCTCGCGCCGGCCACCAAGGCCGCCATCGGGTTTCCGGACATTCCCGGCGCTCCGTCGCCGGACGGCCTCGTGAACCCGTTCTTCGATTTCGACTTCGGGCCGGATTTCAATTACAACGACGAATCCGGCCTGATCACGAAACAACCGCCCGCGATCCGGCAGATCCTTCCGACGCTGGTGCCGAAGGTGGATCGCGACGGCAACGACGTCGGCGGAGTCCCTTCGGTATTGCGGCAGGTCCCGCTGGGCACCTATCTCGGCTGGAACTCTCGACCGGCCGGATTCGACAAGGGCAGGATCTGCACCTTGAACGGCGGCTATGTCCCGTTCGCGAAAACCAAGGCGGAACGCGTGGCCTCCGGCGATCCTCGGCCTTTCGCTCGAAGAGCGCTACGGCACGCACAAGGCCTATGTGGATGCGGTGAAGGCCGCGGCGGAGAAGGCCGTCGCCGAGCGCTTCCTGCTGCGTGCCGATGCGGACCGGCTGATCGCGCGAAGCCGAGGCCAGCGACGTTCTTGCGGCGAAGCCGTAATTACTCGCCGATGTATTTCGCCACCCAATCAATGTGCCGTTGCATGATGTCGAGCACGAACTTCGGCTCCTGCGGGCCATGCGGCGTTCTCGGATACGTGACCATTTCCGTGGGCACGCCTTTCCGTTTTAGCGCGGTGTACATCTCATAACCCTGCGTTGTGGGAACGCGGATATCCGCCTGGCCATGCAAGATCAGGTGCGGCGTGACCGCGTTCTTGATGTGCGCCAGCGGAGACATTCTGATGTAGCCCTCCGGCTGCTCGAACCAGGGGCCTTCAAAGTAATCGTCCAGAGTGCTGGGAATATCGTTTGTTCCCCACATCGATATGAGATCGGAAAGGCCGGCGCCGGTTGCCGCGCACTTGAACCGGCTGGTCTGGGTGACCACCCAGTTGGTCATATAGCCACCGTAGCTCCAGCCCATGACCGCAAGCTTATTCGGATCGGCGACGCCCATGCCGATCACGTGATCCACGCCCAACATCAGATCCTGGTAGTCGCCTCCGCCCCAATCGTCGAGATTCGCCGCGCGGAACGGCAGCCCGTAGTTGGTGGACCCGCGAGGATTCGCCCTCAGCACGGCCCATCCGCGAGCAGCGAACGATGCTATCGGATACAGGCCGCTGGCGCCGATGAACGTTTCCGTAAACGCGCCCGCCGGGCCTCCGTGGATATTCAAGATCAGCGGGTAGCGCTTCGCTTTATCGTAATTCACCGGGAGCGTCAGCAACCCTTCGACATCTTTTCCATCCTTCGACTTCCATTGAATCACCCGCGTTTCGCCGAGCGCTTGCTTCGGCAGATCGACGTTCGCCGCGCTCACCCGTACCGGCTTCATCGAGGAAACCTGCATGATGTAAGCTTCCACCGGCTGATCCGGAGTCTGGAGCGTCAGCCCGGCGTGCGTCCCTGCGCGATTGAATGTCAGTCCTGGTCCGAACGCGCCGCGCGAGGGCGCATAAGTCACCACCGGCGGGCCATCCACCGGCATGGCATAGAGCGCGTTGCGCGTGCGCAATCCTTCTGTGAAATAGATGCGTGACCCGTCGTGCGCCCATGCCGAAAGAATGGGCGATTGATCCGGTGTGACCGGCAATTCGCGGACCTTCAGATCGCTCAGCGTCAGAAGAACGACGCGGCTGCCATCCATGCGCCTTGCTGATTGTGCGGTGCGCACGAAAGCCAGATAGCGCCCGTCGGGCGAGTAGCGCGGCTCACTTTCGGTGGCGGAACTCACCGCAATCGGCCTGATATTCCCGGTTTCGAGGTCGACTTCGAAGATGTCCGACTTCCGCGCATCGTCCGCGTCCGGCGTGGGCCGCGTCTCATAGGAGATCCTCCGCGAATCGGGCGACCAATCGAACTGGCCAATGTGATACGGCCCCGCCGCGGCCTTCTTCACTGCCCGCTTGCCTGCGGCATCCGCCTCGGCGGGAAAAATCCAGAGCGATTGATTGGCGGGATTTTCGTCGATTACGCGGAAGTCGCGCTTCTCGCGCCTGGCGCGTTCGATATCGGTGTCGGGTTCGCGTCCGGTGAACGCAATCCACTTGCCGTTGGGCGAAACCGAATAAGCGCCCATCGTGCCGGTCCAAGTGGTCAGCATTTCCGCTTCGCCGCCATCCACCGGAATCCGATACAGATTGCGTTTTCCGCTGCGATCCGAAGCGAAAAAGACCCACTTCGAATCAGGAGAAAACGACGGCGCATTAGAGCTCTTTTCGCCGCGCGTAAGCTGCATGCGGCTGGTTCCGTCGGTGTGAGCGAGATAGACCTGGGTCAGCGTTTCGCTCTTCTCGCCATCCATCACCGGGTGGGTTTCGGTCCAGACCGCGAGCGTCCCGTCATTCGAAGGCACCGCCGCGGTGACCGTTTTCACCTTCATCGAAAGCTGCGGTGTCCATTGTCCGAAAACCGCGCCGGAAAGGAAGAGAACAACAACCAACCGTCTATCTGACATATTTGTCCACCCAATCCAAATGTCTTTGCATGATGTCCAGAATGAATTTCGGCTCCTGTGGTCCGTGAGGCTGCCGGGGATAGACCACCATCTTGGCGGTGACCCCTTCGCGCTTAAGCGCGTGGTAATACTCGTAACCTTGTGACGTCGGGACCCGCACATCGGCTTCGCCGTGCAGCAACAGCGTAGGGGTCGTCACGTTCTTGACGAACGTGATGGGCGAATGCTTCTGGAAATTATCGAATTGTTCCCAGGGCTCGCCTCCAAAATAATCCGGCAGAAAACCGGGGATGTCGGCGGTGCCGGTAAAACTCCACAGATTGGTCACCCCCGCCCCGATCACGGCGGCCTTGAAGCGATGCGTCTGGGTGATGGTCCAGGACGTCATGAACCCGCCGTAGCTCCAGCCCATGATGGCCAGGCGGGCGGGATCGGCGACGCCCATGGCGATCACTTTGTCGACGCCCGTTTGATCGTCCTCGTAATCCTTGCCGCCCCAATCGTTGTAATTGGCGAAGCGGAACTGCCGTCCATAGCCGCTCGACCCGCGTGGATTCGGCCTCAGCACGGCATACCCGCGCGCCGCAAACACCGCGATGGGGTAGAGCCCGCTTCGTCCGATGAAGCTTTCGGTGAAGACACCCGTCGGGCCGCCATGAATGTTCAGAATCAGCGGAACTTTCTTGCCCGTCTCGTAATCCACCGGGTAAGTCAGTAACCCTTCCACGTCGAGCCCGTCTTTCGACTTCCACCGGATCACTTCGGTCCTGCCCAGCGGGAGTTTCGGCAGATCGACGTTCGCGCGGCTCACCCGCACGGGCGAATGGGTCGCGACCGCCATCACGTAAGCCTCCGGTGGTTCGTCGGGGCTCTCCATGGGAAGACCCAGATAAGTTCCCGTGGCATTCAAATGAGTGCCACCCGCGCCGAATACGCCCTTCGACAGCTCGAACAGCTCCTGCGCCGGCCCGTCGATCGGCGTTTTATAGATCGCCGCGCGCGTGTGCCTGCTTTCCGTGAACACCACCGCGTCGCCCGACCAGCCGAGCAGCGACGGCTGTTCGTCGTAGCTCGCCGGCAGCGTGCGATTTTCGCCGGTGGACCGGTTCATCAGGACGATCCTCCCGTCAAAGGCCCAGCGTGGAGGCTCGGAGCCCGACTTCGTGTAGGCCAGATAACGCCCGTCGCGCGAATAAATAGGATTGGATGCCTGCGAATGAGTCGCGGCGATGGTCTTCACCACGCCGCTCGCCACGTCGACTTCGGACAGTTCCGTTTTCGTCCAATCGTCCGCGATTGGGCTTGGGCAGTGACTGAAGGCGATCTTCACTGAATCGGGCGACCAGTTGAATTCCGCGACATGACGCTTCCCGTCGGTCAGCTTGCGCGGCACGCGTTTGCCGCTGGCCGGCTCATCCGCCTGGATCAGGTAGATCGCGTGATTCTCCGGATTTGCGTCCACGACGCGAAAGTCTCGTTTCTCCTTTTTGTTCTTTTCTTCGTCGGCAGGGGGTTCGTAGCCGGTGAATGCGACCGTCTTGCCGTCGGGCGATACCTCGTATTGATCCAGCGAGCCTTTGAAGTCCGTCACCATCTCCGCCTCGCCGCCGGCGATCGCAATGCGATACACATTGTTCTTTCCAGACCGCGAGGACAGAAAGTAAACCATCCGGCCGTCGGGAGAAAACGAAGGGTTCGACGCGCTCTTATCCCCGCGAGTCAGTTGCACGCGATGTGACCCATCGGCGCGGGCGATGAAGATGTGGGTGAGCACTTCGCTGCGCTCGACGTCCATTACCGGCTGCGACTGCGTCCAGACGACTATGCTGCCGTCAGGCGATGGCGTGACGCCGCCAACTGATTTGAACTGCATCGAGAATTCCGGGGTCCAGGCCGTGGGCGCTTGCGCCCAAGCTGTCCGCAGCACAACCAGGGCGAGGAGAAGGCAAGTTTTTCGTAACGGCATATTTTTGCCTACTATCCCACAAATTGAGGGCTCGGGTGTTTACGGCTGGCTTGAAAAATACCGCGTCAGGTGAAAAAACACCGAACGCGACGCGGTTCCGGAAAGGAGATCATTCAGCCTGAATAAAAATGAAAATGCCCTCAGCCGCCGCGTTTCTTGAGCTTGTCGCGGCTGTCCTTCAGGAGGTGAAGAATGGATTCCTGCCCATTGGGGACCGCCTTGCCCGGCTCGACCGGAGGATAAAGCGCGAGCGCTTTCTCATCCGCTTCGATCGCGCGACGATAATCCGCCGATCGCGCATAGGTTTGCGCGAGCGCGTGCAGCGCGAATGGATCCGAGCCGTGGCTCATCTCCACCGCTTTCAACGCATAGGGCAGCACCGCCGCCGCATCGCGCAGATCTTCCGGGTCGGCGTTGATCGCCAGATAGGCGTAGTTGTAAACCTGTTCGGCGGTGGCGCCCGGACGGTCGGCCACCCCTTTGGCAATCTCCAGCCCCGGCCGGGTTTCGCGGCGTGCTTCCGCCACCTGGCCGGTCTTCAGGAGACAACTGGCGATTTCCGTTCGAATTTCCGAAAGATGCAACTGCGCTACCAGGTTGCCCGGATCCGCGCGCGCCTGCGTTTCCAAAAGCTCGGCGACGCGCCGATAACAGCGCAGTGCCTGTGGGATATCCCCGGCGACGTAAAAGTAATGATCGCCGAGATTCTTGTTCGCAACCGTCAGGCCGCTCCGCGCCTTATCGTTGTTTGGATCGGCTGCCAGAATCGATTCGTCGATTTCGATCGCCCGCCGGTAATTCTCCATCGCCGCGGCGTTTTGCTGGAGCTCGGTTTGCGTGGAGGCGATCCGGTTGAGCAGCACCACCACCATTCCCTTGGTGCGGATGTTGTTGGGATCGTCCCGCGCCATCTCCTCGGCGGGTCCCAGCAGACCCTGATAATGTTTCAGCGCATCGGCGGCCCGGCCGGCGCGATCGTCCATGTCCGCCAATTTTATTTCGAGCGAGATCCGCGCCGTCCCATCCCGCGAGCCTTCCGGGCCGCTCGGGCCCTGCTGCGGGATCAGCAACAGCGCTTCCCGGTAGGCGTCCCCCGCTTCTTTATCGCGCTGCAAGTTCACGTCGCGCGCGCCCCCCAGGATGTCGCCCTCGGTTTCATAGGCGCGCCGCAGATCGGCGCTGCTCTCCTGATTTCCGGGAGCCGAGGCGAAGACTTCGCGATACAGTAACTCGGATTTACGGGCATGCTCCAGGGCTTCCGGCGTGTTTCCGGTGAAAGGCAAGGCGCTCGCCAGATCCAAATGGGCCTGGGCGAGAACCCGCCTCGCATGCATGTCTTTTCGATTTGCCGCGGCGGCCGCTTCCGCGATCGGCAGCGCCTTGCGATAGCTTTCCAGCGCCTTGGAAGTGTCGCCCAGGTTGGGGCTGAACTGGTTTCCTTCGACATCTCCTATTTTCAAATAGCCTTCGGCAAGCTCCAGTTGCAAGGACGAATCGCCGCGTGCATCGCGCGCCAGCCGGTCCAGATACGCCGTGCCCGTCTGCGCGATCATGGCGCGAGCGGCCGTGGAACCGGGAAGATTCTGGATCGAGTCGTGAATGTCGAACAGAAAAGTATGCGCCAGATTTCTGACGTCATCGAACCGCCGCGCGGCGATTCGCGCCTCCCAGAGTGTCGAAGCGACTCCGGCCAAAACCGCGATCAAGACGACGGCCGCGGCCGCCACGCCGATCTTATGCCGCGCGAGAAACTTCCGCATCACGTAAGCCGCCGTGTTATTTCTCGCCAGCACCGGTTGACCGGTCAAATGGCGGCGAATATCCTCCGCCATCTGGTCCACGGAAGCGTAGCGATCGCCAGGATTCTTGCGCAGCGCCTTGAGCGCGATCGCGTCCAGATCGCCGCGTAGGAACCTCGAATCCCGCTCCGGCGTGTTGATCGGGATGGTCGTGCTGGGCGCCGCGACGTCGTCTTCGCATACCGACTTGATCCACGCGGCCGGCGAAGCAAGATCCGCCGCCGCATACGGACTGAGTCCGGTCAGCAATTCGTAGAGAATCACGCCGAGCGCGTATACGTCCGCCGCGGTCGTTACCGGCTGCCCGCTGAGTTGTTCCGGGCTTGCATACCGCGGCGTGAATGCGCGCTGCCGCGTCTGGGCGACGTTCGTCGCGAAGCCCATCGAAACCGGATCGAGCAACTTGGCGATCCCGAAATCAAGCAACATCGGGACGCCGTCGCCGGTCACCAGAATGTTACTCGGCTTCAAATCGCAATGCACGATCAGACTCTGGTGCGCATAATGGACGGCGCCGCAAACCTCCAGGAACAGCTTCAGCCGCTCCTCCACACCCAGCTTATGCGTATCGCAATATCTATCGATATGCGTGCCGTCGACATAGTCGACCACCAGGTACGGCAAGCCGTCCTCGGTGGCGCCTCCGTCGATCAGGCGGACGATCCCAGGATGATTCAGCGCCGCCAGGGTCTGGCGTTCGATGGTGAACCGCCGGATGGTTTCTCCGCCGGCCACGTCGGCCCGGATCAGCTTCACGGCGACGCGCTGGCGAAAATCGCTCTCACGCTCGGCCAGATACACCGTTCCCATTCCACCCGCGCCGATCTCCCGTACAATCCGGAATGCCCCGATGCGCCGCCCTGTACGGCTTTGTGCGTCCTCGGGCAGATAGGTCACGGCGGCATCGGAGAGGAATTCCTTGGACCCTTCTTCGGATTCGAGCAACGCCGCAACTTCTTTGCGCAGGTCCTCGTCCATGCAGGCATCGCGAAGATAAGTGTCGCGATCTTTTCGCGGGACGTCGAGCGCTGCCTGAAAGACGCGCTTTAACTCCTGCCAGCGTTCCGGATTCATTTTCTCAGGCGGATGCGAGCTCGCGATGAAGCCACGCCCGCGCCATCGCCCACTCGCGTTTTACCGTGGGCGCGGAAATGCCCATCGCTTCGGCGGTTTCTTCCACCGACAGGCCGCCAAAGAATCGAAGCTCCACGACTTTGGCCTGCCGCTCATCGAGTTTTTCCAGCCTCGTAAGGACCTCGTCGATCTCGATCAGATCGGAAGTGCGATCATTCCCGATCACGAGGGCCTCGTCGAGCGTCGCCGCCGCGATTCCGCCGCCGCGCTTCTCGCGCCGCCGGCCCTTCGCGTAATCGAGCAGGATTCGCCGCATCACCTGCGCGGCAACGCCGAAAAAATGAGCCCGATTTTGCCATGAGGTTTCGCGCTGATCCACCAGTTTGAGGTACGCCTCGTGAACCAGCGCGGTTGCTTGCAACGTGTGTCCAGGGCGCTCGCTGCGCAACTGGCCGCCGGCGATCCTCTTCAGCTCCTTGTACACCAGAGGCGTCAGTTCATCAACCGCCTGCCGATTGCCGCCGGAAAGCTGATGCAGCAAATGCGTGACTGTGGCCGAGGTCATCCGGTAATCAAGAAGAGTATACTCTGATCCGCGCCTTCCGATCGCCTCTGGACGTTTAACTTGACACCCGCGGGTAGGAGAAATACAATTTAACCTGCCTACCGATGAAACGCCGCACCGTTCTTCGTTCGCTGTTTGCCGTACCCTCAGTTGCGGCGCTCCCGACTGAAGCGCTCGCGCAGGAAGCGAAGCCGGCGACTCCCGAAACCCCGAAGACAGCCACTATGGAGGCCGACGCGGCTTCCGACCCGCTCGTAAAAACTTTTGACGCCGTCCAGTTCTCCGCCCTCCGCAAGCTGAGCCAGATTTTGATGCCCGCCTCGCACGACGCGCCGGGAGCCCTGGACGCAAGTGCTCCGGAGTTTCTCGACTTCCTCATAGGCGTCTCTCCGCCGGATCGCGTGACCCTTTACAAAGCCGGCCTCGACCGGTTGAATGCGGAAGCTCATCGGCGCTACAACAAGCCTTTTGGAGAAATTACACCCGAACAGGCGGAGCCGATTCTCGCTCCTCTCCGCGAGCCATGGTCCTATCGCGGCCCAGCGGATGCCTTCGCGAGGTTCCTGCTGGCCGCCAAGAGCGATCTGTTGACCGCCACCGCAAACTCCCGCGAGCATGTCGCGGTAGTCTCGCAACGCCGCCGCAGCGGGGGCGGCGTCGGACAATACTGGTATCCCATCGAATAATGATCGACCACGACGTGCTCATTATCGGGTCAGGTGCGTCCGGCGGAATGACGGCCCGTGAACTGACCCGGCGCGGCATCAAATGCCTGATGCTCGATGCCGGTCCCGCCGTGGACTTCGACCGCGATCGCGGAACGAAAAAAGTATACGAGCTTCCCTATCGCGGCTTCGGGCGGCCGGGCCGTTTTCCGCACATCACCCAGGCCAACGAGTTCAACGCCAACGTATGGGCCGACGAGAAACAGAACCCGTATACGTACGATCCGTCCAGTCCTTATTATTGGGTCCGCGTCCGGCTTATCGGTGGAAAGACGCTGGTGTGGGGGCGCGCCTCGTGGCGGTTGAGCGATTTCGAGTTCAAGGGGAAGGATCACGACGGATTCGGCGACAACTGGCCCATCAGCTACAAAGACCTCGCTCCTTATTACGACCGCGTGGAGCCATTGTTGCGGGTTGCCGGACGCAAGGAAGGCTTTCGCCAGATCCCCGACGGCGTCTTCCTGGAGGACAATTCCACCGATAGCGAATCGGTGCAGCGATTCCTGGCCGCCGCGAAAAGCCGGAATGTTCCCACCACCAAGCCCCGGCGCGCGACGGGCAGTCTGGCGAGTTCGGTGAACCTCCTGTTGCCCGACGCGCTGGCCACCGGCAATCTGCAAATTGTTTCCAACGCCGTCGTTCGCGAAATTACCACCGACAAAAACACCGGCCTCGCCAACGGCGCGCATTTCATCGACCGCCGGAACAAGCGCGAATTTCACGTCAAGGCGCGAGTCGTCGTGGTCGGCGCATCGGCTCTCGAAAGCTCGCGCCTGCTGCTGAATTCTGGGTTGGCCAATTCCAGCGGAGTGCTCGGCCACTATGTGTTCGACCAGTTCTACGTGAAAAACGTCGTGACCTGTATTGTTCCGGAGGCTCGCGGCGGGCAGCCTCGCCGGGGGCTGATGGGCGGCGGCGGATATATTCCACGCTTCCGCAATCTGGACACTCGCGAGAAGAATTTCATTCGTGGATACGCGTATGACTTCGGCAGCGGAGGGTCGCCTCACGCGCAGTACTTCCCTCTATACGGCGAGGCGCTGCGAAAAGAGCTGGCTGCCACCGCCGGCTCGCAGTTTTCCATGACCACCATGGGCGAGGTTCTTCCGCGCTATGAGAATCACGTCTCCATCGATAAGACCGTGAAAGACGAGTGGGGCATCCCCGCTCTGCACATCCAGCATAAGTACACCGAGAACGAATTTGCCATGGCCAAGGATTCGATGAACACGGCTGCGGAGTTATGCCACGCCGCCGGATTCGAGGTACTTGCGAAACATTGGGAGATGGTCCCGCCGGGGGAGAGTATTCACGAGCTGGGATCGTGCCGGATGGGCGACAACAAGAAGACGTCGGTGCTGAACCAATATAATCAGACGCACGACATCAAGAACCTGTTCGTCGTGGATGGGAGCGCGTTCGTGTCGGGAGGCTCTCAGAATCCGACTCTGACAATCTCGGCCTTGGCGATGCGGGCCTCGGAGTATCTGGCCGAGCAGATGCGCAGAGGGGAAATCTAACCGCCTATTCCCTATCCCCGACGTAGCCCCAAGCTGACCAGGCTGCGGAAAAAGTCGCTCGACAGGCGAAAGCGCCTGTCCCACCCTGCTGTAACTGCTTGATTTGCTTTGGTGGGGCAGGCGGTTCCGCCTGCCAATCGTGGCTTGCAACGACTTTTTCCGCAGCCTGTGGCGCATGGGGCTCAGCCAAGGCACAGCGGATCGCACACGCGAACGAATGCGATCCGCAAGTCTTCTTTAGAAGCTGAATCTCATCGCCAACTGCTGGTCGCGATTGCCCGATTTGGTCGTGATCTTGCCGAACGAGGCCGAAGTCGGGGTGGTGTTCGGCCCGCTCCAGTTCGGATGGTTCAGCGTGTCGTACTGCTCCCAGCGGAACGTGACCTTGATTCTCTCCGTAATCCGGAAATCCTTGTACAACGCCGAGTTGAAGTTCCAGGAACCGGGACCGTAAAACTTGTCGCGCTCCAGCTGGGTGTTAAACGTCCCGTTCGGTGGAGCCGTGAATACAGCCGAGCCGGCCGAGGTCTTCGGCTGGAAGTAGTAGTTGGGATCGACGCTGGCGCCGCTCTGCGAATATTGGTCCGTCACCACGAGAGGCGCGTTTTGCACCCAGTACTGAGTCTGGCCCGTCGAAGTTGACACCGGCGTAATCGGTTGTCGTCGCGACGCTGAAGGGCGTTCCGCTCTGGTAAATGTAGACGCCGCTGAGCGACCATCCGCCGAGGACCTTGTGGGTCAGGCCGGTGCCGTGTGCGAAGACCGGCAGCGCGTAGACTGAGGTCATCTGCCAAACTTCGCGGCGATCGAAGGTCGAGGGTCCCCAAAAGAACGAGTTGTCGTACGCATTCGTCCAATCTGTCTGATAGCTGGTACCGTTGTCGGTGGACTTTCCGTACGTATAGGCCACGTTGAAGCTGAGGCCTTTACTGAAACGATGGGTCGCCTGGAACTGCAGGCTCTTGTAGTAGGATTCGCCCATGTTGATGTTCTGGAGAATCGTGCTGTACCCCTTGTAAGGCACCAGCGAGTTCGGGCTCACTCCGCCGGGGCAGGAACCTTGCGGGCAAGTTCCAGGAGGCAGCTGGTTGATGTTCCGCTGGTCGGGAAGGTGGACGCCTTTCCGTCCCGTGTACCCCACCGAAACCACCGTTCCAAAGCCGACTTCGCGCTGATAGGTCGCGTTCCATTGCATGGAGTTCGGCGTGGGATTGTTCTTGTCGTAGGTCAGGATGTACAGCGGGAACAGCGTGGCCGAGGAACCTCCCGGGTTATCCACGTTTCCGTTCGCGACCGATGCCTGCTGCTGAATCGGTGAATTTCCGCCCGGGAATAAGCCGTCGCTGACGCCGGTATGGTCGTAGAACCGTCCGAATCCGGCGCGGAACACGCTCTTGCTGTCGATCCCATAAGCCAGACCGATGCGCGGGGCGATGTCTCCGTAATGTTGATTCGTGTAGGTATTGGCCTTCCCGTTGAACAAGAAGTTGTAAATACCGGCCACCTCTGCTGCCGGCCGGTTGCCCGCGGCCGACGGCCAGCCGGTGCCCGGAATGATCATGCCGTTATAGATCTGCTGCAGCGACGGAGTGCCGGTCAAGTTGCCGGTGGCCGGGTTAATTGACACCGCATTGGCCGGATTGTACGTCGAAGGATCGAAGTACGCGAGATTTCCCCACAAGCTGGAGTACGGGGACGTCAAGCTATAGCGCAGCCCCAAGTCCAGGCGCAGCTTCGAGGTCACCTTCCAGGAATCCTGGAAGAACATCTCGCTGTCGTGGTTGCGGTACGGAGTGAACGAACGCGCGCCCACTTCGGCGTAAGTGGCGAACTTGCCGATCGCCGCGTTGGCGAAGTCAAGTCCCGTTCCGCCCGGTGTAGAGTTGCTGAACGAGAACTGGCCCGCCTGATTGTTCGTGCCGCCCGGCGTGCTGCCGATCACGATCTGATCGTCGTCGTTCTCGCCCGAGTGTTCGAAATAGAAACCGAACTTGAAAGTGTGCTGCTTCCAGATGTGGGTTACGTTGTCAGAAAACACCTCCACCGGACCGGCGGAGTGCGACGGATAGGGGGAGCCATTCAGAGCCAGGAACGGCGAGCCAGACCAGGCGACGCTGGGAATCTTATCCGGCAGGTCTTTTCCGTTGGGGAACAGATACGGATAGTTGAATCCATAGGTGCTCCTGGTGAAAGGTCCCTCCGGACCGGTGAACAGGCCGGTCGTCACGTGATCGGAGCTGCCCGTCAGCAGCGCTTCATTCACCCAGGTCGGCGAGATCGTATAAACATAGTTCATGGAACCGCGCTTGTTGGGATTGTCCTGGATGGTATTGGTATAGGTCGACGAGATGCCGATGTTGTCGTTGGTGAAGATCTGCCCGCGGAAACGGAGCTGCATCTTTTCGTTGATGTTCCAGTCGAAACCGGGCGTATCCTTGCGCTGGTGCGTGTAGACGCCCGGATAATCGTACTGCCAGTTCTGGTTGGCGGAGTTGAGGAAGCCAGGGGTCGGCAGCGGCAGGGCCGTAATCAGCGCCAAGCCGTTGTGGCTGAGGACGTTGGCCGGAATGACATTGCCCGGGTAAGGATTTCCGCTCGGGTCCGTCAGGATCTTCGGGGAACTGTAGAAAATGCTCGACGTCAGCAACTCGCTGAAGTTGCCCTGGCGCATCAGCGCAGTGGGAACCTGTCCCAGGTTCAGGGTGTCGGTGAGCTGACGCACCCACTCCTCGCCCCAGGTGAAGAACAGCTTGTTCTTCGCCGTATTGAAGACGTGCGGGATGAAAACCGGGCCGCTCAAATAGCCGCCGAACTGGTTGTAATGGAATGGCGACGGCACCTTGAATCCGGTCTGGTTCCGGCTCCAGGTGTCCGCCTCCAACTTCGGGTTGCGGAAGTATTCGTACAGAACCCCGTGGAACACGTTGGTGCCGCTCTTCGAAACCACGCGAACTTCGCCGCCGGACTGGCGTCCGTATTCAGCGGTGTAATTCGAAGTCAAAACCTGCACTTCTTCCGTCGAATCCAGGTCGGCCGCTCCGATACCGCGGCTGCTGTTGGCGCGTGTGCGGATACCGACTGCGCCGTCGAAATAGATGATGGTGTTCTCGGTGCGTGCGCCGTTAATGTTGAACCCGCCGTTGGAGTAATTGAAACTATTGCTCGCCAGGTTGCCGCCCAGGACGCCAGGCATCAGGCCGGCCAGGAAGATCGGGTTGCGCCCATTCAACTCCGTGAGCTCGACAATCTTATTTTCAACCAACTGTCCCAGCGTCGCGCTCTCCGACTGCACCGCGGCCGTGGTCGCCGTCACCGTCACCGATTGCGTGTCCTGGCCGACGGTCAATGTAATGTTTACCGTGGAAGGAATTGCCGGATCGAGCTTCTTGTGCAGCAGTTCGAACTTCTGGAACCCGGCGTGCTGTACTTCCACCGTATACAAGCCCGGTGGAATCGTACTGACAACGTAATATCCTTCGTTATTGGTCGTGATGGCCCGTTCGAACTCCACCGCCTCATTCTTGATCAGGACTTTGGCTCCTGGCACAACGGCGCCGGAAGTATCTCTGACAAAGCCGGAAATCGAAGCAACGTCCGATTGTGCGAACGCGCTAAACGACACCAAAAGGAACAAGCACAGCATCGTCAACTTCTTCATGGCAACTCTCTTTCCGCCGGATTTGACTAGAACCTCGGCATTCCACATGGTCTGAGACTGCAATCCTGAATCGCAACCTTCATTTAACTCTGCCGTTCGGCAAATTATACACCAAACGGCATAAAATTGAAGCCCTTCTTTGTGCCTTTTGCTTATTTATTTCCCCTCAGCTTCCGCAGCCGACGGCGACCCCAGCCCGGCCGTTCGCACACACCACGCGGGTCGTCCGGAGCACAGTGAGGGCATCGGCCATGAAATGTCTGCGATTCACTTGAACCAAAACGAGTCTGGTCGAGTATAGGCGCATCCTTCGTTCAGCGCAACGGAATAGTTGTGATTCTCTGTTCACGAAACATGAACGGATCGCGCATGAGGTACGATTTGCAATATGACGAGACGCGATCTGGGAAAACTTGCCGTTCTGATGCAGGCCCGCGCCGGCGCTTACACCGACGACGAACTCGATCCGGTCCTCTATACTCACAAGCTTGCCGCCGCCATGCCGCTCCGGCTGACGTTTCGCGCCACGGATCGCCAGCAAGCGGAAAAGTGGCAACGCGAACTGCGCGCAAAACTCGTCGCATTGCTGGGAGGTTTTCCCGCTTCGCGCTGCGCGCTGGAGCCGCAGACGCTGGAAATTCGTGACTTCCTCGGCTATACGCGAGAGAAGTTCATCTTCCACAGCCGGCCGGATACGCTGGTCGCCGGCTACCTGCTGACGCCCAAAAAGCAGAAAGCTCCCTATGCGGCGATGGTTTGCGTCCCCGGCCATGGCCGCGGCGTCGACGACATCGTCGGCATCGACGACAAAGGCCGCGACCGGACCACAAAAGAGGGCTATCAGCACGATTTCGCAATCCAGGCAGTGGAGCACGGCATGGCTGCTGTCGCGATTGAGCCGATGGCCTTCGGTTGCCGGCGTGATCCAGTCACCAAGATGAAGGGTTTGGATAAATCGGCGTGCGAGCCGTCGGCGGGCGCCGCGCTGCTACTGGGTCAGACCATGATCGGCTGGCGTGTCTATGACGTGATGCGCACCATCGACTGGATTGCGACGCGCAAAGAACTCGATTCCAACAGAGTTGGATGTATGGGAATCTCCGGCGGCGGGACCTGCACCACGTTTTCGGCGGCGCTGGAACCGCGTATCCGCGTGGCCATGATCAGCGGCTATTTGAACACCTTTCGAGACAGCATCATGAGCGTCGCGCACTGCATTGACAACTATGTTCCAGGCATTCTGCATTGGGCGGAAATGTACGACGTCGCGGGACTGATTGCGCCACGGCCCGTTTTTGTCGAATCGGGCGCGCAGGATACGATTTTCCCCATCGCAGCCAGCCGCGCGAGTTTCGAGCGGCTCAAGAAAGTCTACGAGGTATTCGGCGCGGGCAGCGCCGCCGAGCAGGAGACGTTCGACGGTCCTCATAGTTTCTGGGGCAAACGCGGGCTGCCGTTTCTGGCCAGGAATCTTGGCGCATGAGCCTCCGTCCATGAAAGTCCCCAGGCTTACACACCAGGGGTTATAACCCCGTCCGTGTGAGCACGGGGATTTCAACATTTGTCCACTAATATTCGGCGGAAATCAATTTGTCTAATTTAGCGATCGAGAAGTTTTTCGAGCGGCAGAGATTGAGCATCTTTCTTTCGGCGCAATCGATTTCCGATGCGGCGCGGGCGACTTCGGCGGCGATCCCTTTAGGAATCACGACCGCCCCGTGACGGTCCGCGTGCACCAGATCCCCGGGATGGACCGTCATTCCGAAAACCGTCACGGGAAGCTGGAAGTCTTCGAGATGCGCGAAGCCGTGCGAAACGCTGACGCCGCTCGAAAACATGTGAAATCCGGTGGCGCGGACTTCTTCCAGATCGCGCACCGAGCCGTTGGTCACCACTCCACGGCTGCCCAATGCGAGATGAATACTGGCGTTGACCTCGCCCCAGTACGCACCGTGCGAGACTTCGCTCAGGTCTTGAATCACGCTGATCTTCGGCCCGGCGCACTGTTGCGTATAGGCCCAATAATCTGTCCGCGAGACACGACCTTTCTTCGGGGCGCGTTTCGCAGACACGATGGTCGCAGTGCAAGCATAACCGAGCAGAACGCCAAGTTCCGGAAACTGGCAGCAAATCCGCGCATCGGTTATGCCTTCTCCTCGCGGCCGGATGTCGAATGTCTCCACGGCGTTGGCGATGGTGGGCGAAGGAATCCTGCGCAAGGCTTCCAGTTTATCCGGCGGCAAAAGCATATTTGCAATTGCAGTATAGGCGCGATGCCTGTTACGCGCAATTGAACTTTTTGGACTCTGTGTTTACCAATCATGATTTTGGTGTAGGCTCGTTCCAATGGAACTGCGCGAACTGAAGAGCCTGCTCGCCCTCGAGCGGTACGGAAGCATCCGCGAAGCGGCGAAATCGTGCAACATCAGCCCGGCGGCGGTTCACAAACACCTGAAGACGCTCGAAGGCGAATTCGGGCTGCGGCTGTACGCCAAGCAGGACGGGCGCCTGCATCTTACAGAGGGGGGCCGCGTGGCACTCCCGTTCGCGCGCGATATTCTTCTCCACTACGACGCGGCATTCCTGGCGATCGAGGAGTGGAAAGGCGGGGCGAGGGGCTCGGTAAGGGTGGGATCGGGGCCGACGTTCAGCAGTTATATGCTGCCGGCGCTGGTGAAAAGGTTTCGAAAGCGGTTTCCGATGGTGGACGTTTATGTGGAGACGGGCGACAGTGCACACCTGATCTCGCGCTTGCGAGCGGGTGCGCTGGATCTGATTTTCGACCTGGCCGCGTCCGATCCCGACGATCACAACCTGGAGCAGGTGGCGCAATGGGAGGCGCAGACGGGGTTCATTTCGGCGCGGCCCGATGTGCCGACCCACTGTCAACTGGCGGCGCTCGAGAAGGTGCCATTCATCTTGTTCGGGAAAGGGACGGCGATGGAGTCGGCGGTGCGGCATTATTTCCAATCGCTGAATTTTCATCCCAGCGTCGTGATGCGTTCGGACAGCGCGGAGGCGATCAAGGCGATGATCCGCGCGGGGCTTGGGGTCTCTGTGTTGTTCTTGTGGAACATCGACGCGGAGAAGCGCAGTTCGGCGTTCAGGGTGATCCGGACGGACGCGCCGCCGCTATCGCTGCGAATGGCTCTGGTGCGGCTGCGATCGGGTTATACGCCGAAGGCGGTACAGGAGTTCATCGAATTGACTGGGCGGATGAATTGGAAGAACCTGCATCTTCTGCGAAAGACCCACTGATACGAGTAGGGAGCGTTTACGCCCAGTGAATGAATAATCACTAGAATTTCGTTGCGTTGATTCAAGGTTGTCGCCTATACTTGCCGTTTGCAAACGCTCTCCTGGCAGATCGTGTTGCTCACCGGCCTCTCCGTGTCGATCGGTTGGGGCATCCGCGGTCAATTCGGCCACGAATACGGGGCAGCGCTGGCCGGAGCGATCGGCGGCATGACCATCGCGCTGCTGAGCGGGCGTGAGGACTGGCGCGCCAGGATCCACTACTTCGCATTCTTGGGCGCGGTCGGATTCGGCTTCGGCGGGGCGATGTCGTATATGAAGACCATCGCCTATACGCACTCCTCGGATTCCCGCACTTCACTCTACGGATTCGCTTGCGTCTTCCTGTTGGGTTTGATCTGGGCCGCGCCCGCGGGCGCCGGAATCGCGGTGGCGGCGTACTTCAGCCGCGAGGAACTGACGAAGTTCTTCGTCCCGATCAGCGCCGTTTTTCTTTCGTGGTACGCGCATGACGCCGCGCGCGCGTGGACGCGCGGCTGGCCCCGGTACAACTATTTCCTCGGCGGGCAGGAAGGCGTCATCAACCTCACCATCCTGGTGGTGTTGGCGGTTTGCCTGATCAAACGCCAGTATTGGGGCTTGGGCAGCAGGCTGATGCTGTACATGGCGGGAGGATGGTGGGTCGGAAATATATTGTTGATCCGGGTCCTGCATTTCGACATGAATCCGCCGCGGGGCGACACTTGGGCGGGATATCTGGGACTCGTATTCGGCATCGTTGCGTTTTGCTGGCGCAACAAACAAGGCGGCATCGCCTTCGCGACCGTTGCCGCGGGATTCCTGGGCGGGATCGGATTCGCGCTCGGAACCGCCGTGAAGCTGCTGGTGATGTCGTCGGGATTCAACACGAACTGGCACAGCGTAATGGAGCAGAGCCAGGGATTTTTCCTGGGGATCGCGCTTGCCATCTCCCTGGGGCTGCTGATCGGAAGGGCGCCCGAAATCGTCGATGAGCCGCGCACGCGTAGGTGGACGGAGATATTCTCCGTCGTCTTCGTGCTGTGCGTACTGCCGTATTTGAATTTCCGGCGCAGTCCAGGCGAGTGGACGAAGGAAGTGGCGGGGCTGACCGACAGGCTTTACGGCATCTGGATCTCGAGCGACCTGATGCCCTCGCGAGGCTTTATCGGATGGCTCGATTTCGTTTTCATCGCGTTGGGTGTCGCGATGGTTGTGCTCCTGGTGCTGCATCTGCGGCAGAGGATCCCGTTCATTCCCGACACCTGGATGGGGAAAGGCCAGCTTTTCTATCTAGTGTTTCTTTGGATCATCGTGGCAATCAACTTCATGCTGGTGGTGCCGCGCTTCACGCCGATCCGCCTGGTGACGGAGTGGTTCCTCACGCTGAACGCGATCGCATGCACCGTCCTGCTGGTCTATGCTTGTTTTGCGCGCTCGGCGGGAACGGTCGAGATCGCGCGGGAGGGGTCGTATGCTCCCTGGATTCGCAACGCCGCTGTTTGCGGGATACTGGGTGCGGCGGTGGTTTGCTTCGGCGGCTGGGGCGTGAAAAGAGCGCTGTATGGCGACCGCTATGCCGGCGTTCCGGGCATACAATACCAGGATCACATACGATTCGGACCGAACAACACGAATACGATTCGATAAGAAAGGATTTTTTGCCATGACGATTTCGCGACGAATGCTCCTTGCAGGATCTACGGCTGCCGCCCTCGCGCAGGCGCAGCGCAGGCGGGTGCCGAACTGGAAGCCGAAGCTGGGCGTCCTGGGGTCGTACTCGGATGCCAACCTCGAATTTGTAAAAGCCGAAGGCTTTACCAGCATGGAGCTTCGCCTGGACCCCAGGAAGCTGGACGACAACGCTATCGCCGGCATCAAGGACAAAGTCGCGAAGGCCGGGATCTGGGTTTCCTCGCTGGCCGGCGACGGTAATCACATCGATCCCGATCCCGCGAAGCGCGATGCGGTGAATCAGCACATTGTCGCGCTGATCGAGTTGGCCGGCAAGTTGGGCGTTCCGGGCATCGGCGGTCAATCTGGCACGATCAAGGGACAGCCGATGGCCAAGCAAGTGGACGAGATCGTGCGCGTCTACAACGAGAAGTATTTCAAAGCCTGCGAACAGAACAAGGTAAAAATTCTGTGGGAACCCTATGCAGGCGGACCGAATATCGCCACGGGCCCGGTCGGCTGGGAAGCGCTTTTCAAGGCCTTCAACGACAGTCCGAACGTGGGCCTCCAGTTCGACCCTTCGCATCTGATCTGGCAGTTCATGGACCCTGTGCAGGCTGCTCGTGACTTCGCCACCAAGATTTACGACGTCCATTTGAAGGACACAGAGATCATGTGGCACGTGCTGCGGCGGAGCGGAATCCAGCCGATCGATAACATTCGGTGGTGGCGATTCCGCATTCCTGGCTACGGCTCGATGGACTGGAAGGGATTTTTCACCGTACTCGAAGAGGTGGGATACACGGGGGCGATGAATATCGAAAACGAAGACGGGTTCTTTTCTCCCAGCTACGAGGGAGACAACTTCACCGAGCAGTTCAAGCGGGGCTTTCATACCGCCCATGAGTTTCTGAAGACGCTGGTGCCGCCGGTGACTGCTTAGGCCGCGATTATGTGGGGCGGGCTATTGAGCCGGCAGCCTGCTTCCAGCAGGCTCTTTCAGTTCGACCCCGCCGTGGTGACAATATTCGGCACGTTTTTCTGTCGCAGCAGCGCGTTGAAGTCGGCCACTTCCTTACCCAGAAGTAACGTGAGCCGTTGCTTGTAGGTAGCGGCCTGCTCGCGCAGTTCGTCATGCACGGCCACCTGCTGCGTGGTCGGCTGATAATCCGAGCTTTCGACTTCAGTCGCCAGATAGTTGAGTTTTTCGACCAGTTGGTTGGACCAGCGAACGCCGTCCTGCCCGCGGCCGGTGGATTTCAGCTTCATCAGATGGTCTTCAATCCCGATCATCTTGGTGTTGAGCTGTGCGGCCGCGGTTCTGAGCGCGGCGCCGTTCTGATCCTTGCCGAGCTCAGCTTCCAGAACCGAGAGCTGCGCGCGGATGGATTCGATTTGATTGATGGCGTCGACGACGCCGTTCATGTCGTCGGACACAGCGCCCATCAACTTCGTCTGAATCGTGATGTCGCCCTCGGTGCCGTTCGAGTGCGGATCCTTGATGACCTTGAGTGGCTGGCTATAGTCCTTGCCGTCGACGGTCATCTTGATCGTGTACATGCCTGGAGGTGCGAAGGCTGAGATGCGTTGGATGCCGAGCGCGGGACGCCAGCCCTCGGGTCCGTTTTCGATTTCAGGCGCGTATTCGGGAGGCGTGCGCAAACGGATTTCCTTGGTTGGAGTGAAACGCAGGTCCCAGTAGATTCGATTCAAGCCCGACTGCTTGGCGCCGGTCAGCGTTCTGACCGTTCGGCCGCTGGCATCCAGGATGGCGATCTTCACGTCACTCTGGGGAACCGATTTCAGATAGTACTGAATGGATGCGCCGTAGGGCGGATTTTGTCCCGCCGTAGGGTCATCGCGCGGCGCTTCGGGCTGGACGACGGTTCGGAAACGGTAGGCCTCGCGCGGCGGGAACAGATGCGCGCTGGACGAGAGAATGTCCGGAGTCATCTGCTCAATGGCAGTCAGATCGTCGAGAATCCAGAAGCCGCGGCCGTAAGTGGCCAGCACAAGGTCGTGGAAATGCTCTTGAATCGCGATCCAGTAGACGGGCGCATGTGGGAGATTATTCTGTAAGGGCTGCCAGTTCTGGCCGTCGTTGAAGGAAACATAAAGGGCATTCTCCGTTCCGACAAACAGCAGGCCGCGGCGGACGGGATCTTCGCGGATGCAGTGCGCGTAGCTCAGCATGCTGTGCGGGATGCCGCTGGTGATCGACGTCCACGTTTTGCCGAAATCAGCGGTTTTATAGATGAAGGGATCGCGATTATTCATCTGGTGAAAGTCGACGGTGATGTACGCACTGCCCGCGTCCCAACGCGATGCTTCGATGTTGGACACGGTGCCCCAGGGAGGGAGACCCGGGATATTCGCGGTCACGTTGGCCCAGGTCTTGCCACCGTCGCGCGTCAACTGCACAAGGCCATCGTTGGTTCCGGCCCAAATCAGCCCGGCCTGTTTCGGCGATTCGGCGAGCGCGAACACCACGCCCGCATATTCGACGCCGATGTTGTCGCCGGTCAGGCCGCCCGAAGGCCCCATGCGGCTCTTGTCGTTCAGCGTCAGATCCGGACTAATCGTCTTCCAGCTATCGCCGCCGTCCGTGGTGACGTGCACATACTGGCTGCCGACGTACACTTTCTTCCGGTCGTGCGGGGAAATCAGAAGGGGAAATTCCCAGTTGAACCGATACTTCATTTCGGCCGCGGACCCGCCGCTGGCTTGTTCCGGCCACACTTCGACGTTGCGTGCCTGGCCGCTGCGCTCATCAAACACAGTGACGATGCCGCCAACGCTGCCCGATCCGGAAGCGCTCGACCAGGTCAGGTTGGGATCGACAGGGTCGGGCGTGGCGAAGCCGCTTTCGCCGCCCGTAACCTGGTGCCAGACGCTGCGGACGATCTGATTTTGATTGAAGCCTCCACCGCCGCCGCGCCCTCCTCCATCGGAGGAGAGGCTGTTGCTCGGACCGCGATAGGAACTTCCGTCCTGCTTGTTGCCGTAGACGTAATAGGGAATCTGGTTGTCGACCGTCACGTGATACATCTGCGCGATGGGGAGCTGCACGCGATCCCACGTGCGTCCATGATTGATCGAAATGCTTATGCCACTGTCGTTGGCGACTGCCATGCGGTCGGCATTGGTCGGATCGATCCACATATCGTGGTTGTCGCCGCCAGGGAGCGAGGGAAGGTCGGTCAACGTGTGTCCGCCGTCGAGCGAGTGAGAAAACGCGGCCGACATAAAATACAGTTCGTAAGGATTGTCGGGAGAAACGGCGCAGCGCGTATAGTAGGCGGCGCGGCCGACCAGTTGACGATCGGTGGACACCTTCTGCCAATGCTCGCCCGCGTCGTCGGAGCTCCACAGTGTGCCGTTATCGGTCGGTTTACCATTCCAAGGGACGCCGTCGCCGGTCTCAATCAGAGCGTACCAGCGATTGGAATCTTTTTTCGCGATCCCTACGCCGATCTTGCCGATCTCGTGCGTCGGCAATCCGTGGCCGGTGAGTTTTTTCCACGTCAATCCACCGTCGATCGATTTATAAAAGCCGCTGCCAGGTCCTCCGCTGATTCGCTCGTAGGTGTGAAGTTCGAGTTGCCACATTCCGGCGAAAAGGATGTGCTGATTGTTCGGGTCCATGGTCAGATCGGAGCAGCCGGTGTTCTCGTCGACCTTCAGCACCTGCGTCCAGTTCTTTCCGCCGTCGGCGGTTCGAAAAACGCCGCGTTCCGGCTGCGGGCCGTAGGCATGTCCCAGCGCGCAGGCAAACACGACGTCGGCATTTTGGGGATCGATGACGAGACGCGAGATGCGTCCGGTTTTTTCAAGTCCGGCAAGATTCCAGGTCTTACCCGCGTCGAGCGATTTGTAGACCCCCTGGCCGACGGAAATGTGGCTGCGTATGAACGGCTCTCCGGTGCCCGCCCAGACGACGTTCGGATCGCTGGTGGCGACGGCGAGCGCGCCGATCGAAGACACAGGTTGGCCGTCAAAGATCGGCTCCCAATGCGTGCCGCCGTCGGTCGACTTGAAAATGCCGCCCGAAGCCGCGCCCGCGTAATAGATCCTGGGATCGCCCGGAACGCTCGCCGCGGCATCGACTCGATTACCCACCGGACCGATATACCGATAGCGCAGATGGCTCAAGACGTCTGAGCCCGGCTGCGCGCGGACGATACAACTCAGGCCGAAAAGAAAGACGACGCTTCGCTTCAACATTCGGGAACCTCCTCAATTGGCAGCCGACGGAGGCGGGGACGCACATTGTCACGATCCAGCGAGCCCGCAGCCGGGGGCATGGAAGCGTCCAATGATTCTACACCATTGCTACTCGTTCCCGGCTGGCACCTTCTGGGCGCTGTCGATCACCAGGAAGTCCACGATCGCATCTTGCGATTTCAGCGACAGTCCGAGTTGCTCGCGCATGGCGGCAATGAGGAGCGAGGGGTCCAGCGGATTGGGGCGGCTGTCGTCCGGCGTAAGGTCGAAGGCGAAATCGAAGTCGCCGTCGAAGCTGGTCTCGTTCACGAATACGCGCCCCAGTTGGCGCGCGAAGGTGTCGGTCAGTTGGGACAAGGAAAAGCGCGTGGCGACGATGTGGTACGACGCGACCTTTCGATCCTGATCCATTTGCGGCATGATTCGGATGGAATGAACCTCTCCTTCTTTTGGAGGGAAAAGCTTCGGCGCGGTTTTGCCAACGGAGATGACGTAAACGGGCAGCTTCTTCTTTTCGCGGTGGAACTTCAACTGAAACCGCTCCGCCAGCAGCGCCTGCACCATCCGCTTCTGCTGCTCGTCGGTAGGATTGCCTTCGGCTTTCGCGACAACGTCGTACCGGTCGGTATCCATCCAGGAGGGACCAGCCGAGTGCTGGGACGGCTGAATGGTATAGGCCCACTCCATCAGGAACTTTAGCGTGGTCGCGCTGGCTCTGAATCTCCCTCCGGGCGCCGTGAACTGAACCATGCCCATGTGTTCACCGGGAGGCTCCGGTGTGCCTGGTTTGCAAGGCGTGATCGAAGCGACTTCAAAAGCGGGCGTTTGCGCCGCGTCCTGGCAGCGGCAGTAGCCCATCGACAAAGCCAGCAGGGTCGCGAAGGTTCTCATCATGTGTCGACTATAAGACACCCCGCCCTGCCGCCACGGTCCAGAAATGTCAAGCTTCGTCAAGGATCGTTAAGCCGCTTGACACATCTTAACCATGCCGCCGGGCGGCGAGGCTCTAAAATGAAATGAACTTGGTCTGATCCATGGAGCGCCTGCTGGTAGTTGACGACGATCGCGAGCTCTGCGGGCTGGTGACACGCTTCCTGGAACGCGAGGGATTCGAAATCTGCTGGGCTTCGAGCGGCGCCGCCGGCTTGGAGCGCGCCTTTTCTGAGACCTTTTCTCTGATCCTGCTGGACGTGATGATGCCGGACACGGACGGCTTCGAGGTGCTGCGGCGCATCCGCCAGCGCTTGCGGACGCCGGTGCTGATGCTGACCGCGCGGGGCGATACGCACGATCGCATTCGCGGGCTGGAAATGGGCGCGGACGATTATCTGCCAAAGCCCTTCGATCCAGCCGAACTGGTGGCGCGGATTCGCGCGATTCTCCGACGGTCGGCGCCTCACCGGCCAGCCCTTGCGGCGATCGCCATCGGCCAGATCGAACTGGATGGCGGCTCTCGCATGGTGCGGTGCTGCGGAACGCCGTTGGATCTCACCACCGTGGAGTTCGATCTTCTCGCCAAGCTGATGAGCGCCGCCGGCACCACGGTCAGCCGGGAAGATCTTGTGAGCGATGTGCTGGGACGCGAGTTTTCTCCCTTCGACCGCAGTATCGACACGCATGTCTGTAATCTGCGTCGCAAGCTGGGCCCTTTGGAGGACGGCGGAGAGCGCATCAAAGGAGTTCGCGGCGCGGGCTACCTCTACGTCTCGCCCGCGAAGCCGGGGTCCACGTGAGGAAGCTGTTTCTCATTATCCTGCTGTGGTTCTGGCTGACGCTTCTGGCTGTCGGCCTAACGCTGGTGGCCGTGTTTGCCCATGGGGGACTCGGTTATAGAACGTTGGTGCGGCTGTCGCTTCACGACTTATTGCTCTTCGCCGTGGCGGGCGGGATTTTTTGCTACTTCGTCAGCCGCTATCTGACGAAACCCCTTTTCAAGCTCGGCGAAGCCGCTGCCAACATAGCCGAAGGACGCCTGGACACGCGTGTAGACGCTTCTCTAATAAACCGCAGTGACGAGATCGCCGACCTGGCTCGCAACTTCGACCGGATGGCGGAGCGCATCGAAGCCTTGATCACCGGACAACGCCGGTTGCTGGGCGACGTCTCCCACGAGTTGCGTTCCCCGTTATCGCGCCTGATGGTGGCGCTGAGCCTGGTGAAGCAGGGTCCGGCGGAAGAGGCTGCGGAGAACCTGGAACGAATCGGCCTGGAGGCGCGGCGGCTGGATACGATGATCGGCCAGCTGCTGGCGTTGACGCGGATCGACAGCGGTGTGGATCGGGGTTCTCCCGCGCGGTTCGACTTCACGAATCTAGTACAGGAAGTGGCGAACGACGGAGATTTCGAAGCGCGCGCGCGGAATCGGCGGGTGGCGATCAAAGAGGCCGAAGCGGCCACGGTCATCGGATTCGAGGAACTGCTGCGGAGCGCGGTTGAGAACGTGGTGCGCAACGCGATCCGGCATACGGGCGAAGGAACCACAGTCGAGATTTCCCTTCGAACCCTTAATGAACGTGTGCTCCTGCGCGTGCGCGATTACGGTTCCGGAGTGCCGGAGAATATGCTCGACGAGATCTTCCAGCCATTCCGCCGCGTCGCCAGCGACCCATCGGAAGGCGCGGGGCTGGGGCTCGCCATCGCCGAACGCGCATTGAATGTTCATCGAGGTACGTTGCGTGCGATGAACGCGCCAGAAGGCGGACTGATCGTCGAGATCGACTTACCTAAATGGTCGATTTCGTGAAGTCACGCGACCACGCATCGCTCCGCAATTGTGGGGCAGCGCCATGCGCTGCCTAAGGAGAATCTTGTAGCGCACGCCTGCTCAGGCCAATCGAAAGTTTGATCGATTTCACCTTGCCTTAGATGGCGGCGTAGGTTTCACTGCGCCTGGGCGATGTTAGGGACGTTCGCGCCCCACACATCCTCGAACCAGCAGACGGTTTTGATGCCGCGCTTGCGCGCCTCGGGCAGCACGGATTCCAGAACGTCGTAGTCGCCGAAATCGGGCGCGCGAAAGTTCTGTATCGCCGTGTCCTTGTAATACTGCGAATGGACTTTTGTGTAGCTGCCGCCTTTAAAAATGTCTGTGTCGTACTGCTGTCTGCCGTGATCCGGCAGAGGCTGCCCGGGTACCTGGCGTCCCGCGATTCCGCGGCCATAGGTGAAGGTCGCGACGAAGATCGTGTTGACGTAAGCCGACTCCTGGAAGATATCCAACACCTTGGACACTCCCTCGTCGACGAAGGAAACGGCGCCGACCTGAATCCCAATCATTTTTTCCGGCGACGGCGCGGCTTCACTGTTTGCGGACGACGCCAGCGTCCCGGCCACGGCGGTTTGCATGAAATCTCTGCGGTTCATCGCGTGCTCCGGAGAGTCTACACCGTTGTTGGTTATCGGGCCGAGGCCGGCTTCACGTACTCTTTAGGAAACTGTACCGGAGTTCCGCCGCGGCTCACGATGATATCGGCCATCCTCTGAATCGGCATGTCCAGCGGAATGGGGTCTCCGGTCTGGATGGGTGTTCTGCCGCGGGCGTCTTTTTCATCGAGAGGAACGCCGATGTCGGCCAGATACTGGACGAGCTCGGTCCTCTCCATTTGCGTGGCGCCGCTGCCGGGGTTGCTGACGCACTCATGCATGGCGGTGCGGCCGTTTTTGTCCACAGCCTTCACATCTTTGTCGAACTCGAATGCGTATTTCGTCGCCCCCACGCGGCCGCTTGACGCGGCTGCAAGAAGAAGTCCGGCGCCATCCTGCCCTTTGATCTTCGTATCCGCGCCCGCCTCAATCAACGCGCGCATCACATCCACGTTATCGTTTCTGGCTGCCAGAAGCAGAGGAGTCTGCTCACCCGCGGCCGGGCGGAACCCGTTCGCTCTCCCCGGGTTCGTGCGAGGATTCAGCTGCGCTCCCTTGGCGAGCAGTTTCTTCACCAGATCCAACTCGCCCGCCTGAGCTGCCACGTGCAACGGCGTGTTGCCCGTGCCGTCGGCGATGTTCGGATCGGCCCCTCCATCGAGCAGCGCCATCGACGCCGCGTAGCTTCGGTTCGCGGTCGCCAGGGTCAAAACTTTTGCCTTATCCGGAAGCGCGTAGTTGGGGTCCGCGCCGGCGACCAGGAGACGCTTCACCGAAACTGCGTCGTCTTTGAGCGCCGCGAACACCAGCGCCGCGAAACCGGACTTGGTGGCCGCATTGACGTTCGCGCCCCGCTGAATCAGCAGGTCCACCACCGCATCGTGACCCTCTGAGGCGGCCCACATCAGCGCGTTTTGCAGATGCTTCGGCTCGGCGCCATTCACGCCGGCGCCCCGGTCGAGCAGCATCTTCACTTCTTCCACGCTCCCTACGCGGGCCGCGATCATCAAGGCTGTCTCGCCATTCCAGCGCGTGGCTTTCCAATCGGCGCCGGCTTTCAGAAGTTTTTCCGAGAGCGCCGCGTCTCCGTTCGCCAGCGCAAGAGTCAGCGGCGTTTCTCCGTAATCGCTCGCGGTATTGATTTTGGCGCCCGTCGCCATCAGTTTGCCGGCCATGTCCGGCAAGTCGAGAAACGCGGCCCAGGCAAGCGCGGTCGCCCCGTCGGGAGCCGGCGCGTTGACGTCCGCGCCTTGCGCCAGCAGTTTGTCGAACGCTTTGGGATCCCTCCGCTTGACGGCGTCGACGAGGCGCAGGTCGGATGCCCAAGCCGTGGTGAGGGCCAGGCAGATCACCAATCCAATTTTCGACGACCTAGTCATTGGCCTATGCCACTACCTGATGTGGCGCGAACTTTAGTTTGCAGCGCCGGCTTCAGCCGGCGTATGGGCTCCGACACCGGCTGAAGCCGATGCTGCAAGCTGAAGCTCGCGCCACAAGTAAGTGCCGGCATTCTTAAATATCGGAAAGGTGCTCGAGCTTCCCGCTGCTATCCCCGAGCTTCTCCGTCGGAACGCCCGCCTTGTCCAGCATTGACAGCAGCAGGTTGTTCATCGGCGTGTCGGCCGCATACTGGAGATGCCGCCCGCCCTTCAGTTTTCCCGCCCCTCCGCCGACCAGCGCCAACGGCAGGTTGGTGTGCGTGTGCCGGTTCCCGTCCGCGATGCTCGATCCATACAGGATCATCGAGTGATCGAGCAGCGACCCGTCGCCGTCCGGAGTATTCTTCATCCGGTCGATCAGATACGCGAATTGATTCACGTGGTGCGTGTTGATCTGGATGGTCTTCGAGATCTTGTCCGGATCGTTCTGGTGGTGCGTGCAGTTGTGATGCCCGTCGGAAATGCCGATCTCGCGGTAGCTGCGATTGCTGCCTTCGCGCGCCAGCATGAACGTCACCACCCTGGTCAGATCGGCCTGGTAGGCGATCACCATCAGATCCATCATCAGCCGCGCGTGGTCGACAAACTCCTCCGGCGCCGATACCGGAAGACTGATGGACGGAATCTTCGCCGTGGCGTTCTGAGCCTCGGCTTTCTGAATCCGCCGCTCGATATCGCGAATCGCGTCCAGGTATTCGGTCAGTTTATGCCGGTCGTCCTGGCCGAGCCTCGTTTCCATGCGATCCACGCTGCCCTTCACGAAGTCGAGCAGGCTTCCGCGCTGCTTCATCCATTCCAGGCGCGACGCGGCGTCCGTGCTGTCGCTGTCGCCGAACAATCGCTCGAACAAAGCCCGAGGGTTCACTTCCATCGGATTGGGCGTGGTGGGACTGCTCCAGGAAATCGTGTTGGTGTACGCGCAGCTATAACCGGAGTCGCAGCCGCCGGCGAGGCTGGGCGCTTCCACGCCGATTTCGAGCGATCCGAACTGCGTCTGCTTCGCCATCTCCCGCGCCGCCACCTGATCGGCGGAAATCCCCGCGTGAATATCCGCGCCCTCGGTCTTCTTAGGATGCACGCCGGTCAGCCACGTGGCGCCCGCGCGCGCGTGGTCGCCAGCGCCGTCCCCCAGCGATCGGCCGTTGATCTGCGCCAGGTTGCTCAAAATCAGCGTCCGGTCGCGGTAGGGCGCCAGAGCCTTCATGGTCGCATTGAACTCAAAATCCGCGCCTTCGCCCTTGGGGCTCCATGCGGAATCGATGATCCCGTTCGGGACGTAGACAAAGCCCAGGCGCACCGCCGGGCTCGCGGCGTTGCGTGGTCCCTGCGAACGCCGGCACCATCGCGTCGAGAAACGGCAGCGCCACGGCGGCGCCGGCTCCGCGCAAAAATGCACGGCGGGGCAGGTGTTTCTGTGTAATCATCATTGGTCGCCCGATCTCCTCATCTGAACTGGAGTGCTCGTCATTTGAAACGGAGTGCTCATCGCCACTGCGTGAATCAGATCCCTCATCCGGTAATCGGCCGGCGCGCACTTCCTCAGTATGTCTCTCACCGCCGGCTGATCGTAAAATTCCAGCCCTCGTCCCAGCGCGTACGTAAGAAGCTTCTCCGCCACCGTTGAGGCGAATTCCTCGCGCTTGGAAGTGGTCATCACTTTCTTCAGGCCGGATGGCCCGTCAAACGTGGTCCCGTCCGGAAGCTTGCCGCTAGCATCGATGTGGGAACCGCCGTCCTTCGTGCGCCACTCGCCTATCCCATTGTAATTCTCCAGTGCGAACCCGATGGGATCCATCTGCGCGTGGCATCCGGCGCAGCCCGGATTGGCCCGATGCAGCTCCAGAGCGGCCCGCAGGCTTAACAAGTGGTTCCCTTTGGTAGTCGCGTCCAGAGGAGGCACGTCGGGTGGAGGAGGAGGCGGCGGCGCGCCGAGCATATTTTCAAGAACCCATTTCCCTCTTTGCACCACCGACGTCCGGTTCGGAGGCGAGGTCACCGTCAGCAGGCTCGCCTGCCCCAGCAGCCCTCCGCGGTTCGGATCATGAAGCGCCACCCGCCGGAACTGCGAACCATAAATGTCGGGTATGCCGTAATGCTTCGCCAGACGTTCGTTGAGAAACGTGTAATTCGCGGTCAGCAGATCCATCGCGCTGCGATTCTCCCGCAGCACGCTTTCAAAAAACAGCTCGGTCTCCTGCTCCATGCTGAAGCGGAGGCTCTCGTCGAA
The DNA here is from genome assembly GCA_963749245.1 of Bryobacterales bacterium. Classification (GTDB taxonomy): domain Bacteria; phylum Acidobacteriota; class Terriglobia; order Bryobacterales; family Bryobacteraceae; genus Palsa-187. Next base: position 5,369 of record CAVVNE010000019.1, on the reverse strand, counting down.
GTCGGCGAAAATCACCGGGTCCGGTCTCACCGTCGCCAGATCGCGGATGAATAGCCACTGGCCGGCGAAGTTGGTCACCAGGGCCTCGGACTTGGGATCGTCCAGCATCCTCTCCACCTGCTGCTTGAGCACCCCTGGATTCGAGAGCTTGCCCTTGACGCCCAAATCGAGCAGTTCATCGTCCGGAACGCTGCTCCACAGGAAAAACGAAAGTCGCGACGCGAGATCCACACCCCGAACCGGTTGCACCCCTGGCGAATCCGTCTCCATCCGGAAGAGGAAATCCGGAGAAACCAGAATCGCTTCCACCGCTTTCTGAATGCCGTACTCGAATCCGCCCTTTTGCCGGGCCTGCTGGTAGAAAGCGAGCAGTGGCTTGATATCCGCATCGGTCACCGGACGCCGGTAGGCACGACGGCCGAGTTTCGCGAGGATCTGGCGGGCGCAGCCCGTTTCTTCCGCGGGACCCGCCGGGTGGCAGACCAGAATCCTACGGCGGCTGGCCGTATCTCCGGGACCGGTCGCATTATAAGGTCCGGCGATCGAAAGATCGGCGATCCGAGGCAGCGAAAAGGCGTTCCCTTGCGTTGTCGTCCGCTTCAAGCTCGCGCCGTCCAGCCGCAGGTCGACGTCTACCTGGGCCGGCGGCAAGCCGCCGCCGCGTCCGCCCCCGACCGGCGAAATCTCCGGCCCCGTCGATTCTCTCGGGAACGTTACCGCGACGCTGCGCAACCCCGCCTTGATAGGTAGCCGCAGTTCGATCGATTTCCCCTTGTTCGGAGAATTCGAATCGCCGAAGTTGACCCGCAGAACGTATTCGGCGTCCACAGGGAAGTAATAGCGGATCGCGACGCCGCCCGCCGAGTCAAACGGCAGATCGTCGCTCACTCGTTCCAATCTCGGCGAAACCGGCGCGTTGCGCCCCGGCGCCCGCCGCGGCTCGAACTCTTCTTCCACCGGCTTGATCGTAGGATCGCCCAACGCCAGGCGCGAAACCTTGCGCGCCACCGATAAATACCGGTCCAGCAGCGCCGGGGAAAGCGACAGCACGTCGCCTATATTGTCAAAACCGTAGCCCGAATCGTCCACCGGTAAAAGCGCGCCCGGGTTGACGTCCAGATCGAAAATGTCGCGCACTGCGTTGCTGTATTCGGCGCGGTTCAGACGGTGGATCGCCGGGCGCCCCGGATTCGGATGCGCGGCGGCTTCCTCATCGAGCGCCCCCTCCAGCCAATCATGGAACGCCGCTCTCGTAGCCGCATCGGGACGAGGCATCCCGGCCGGAGGCATCTGGCCGGTCTCCACTTTACGCAGCACCCGTTCAAGCAGCTCGGCTTTGTCCGCGACGGTGGAAAGATCCAACCCCTGCAACGTCACGCCCGCCGTCTTCATCCGATTGTTATGACAGCCGATGCAGTAACGCTTCAACAGAGCCCCATGGTCGATGGCCGGAGTTTCGCTCTGCGCACTCGCAACAGGGACCATGATCCCGAAACACGCGAAGAGGAAAAGCTGGGACATGGGACAACATCTATGTTACGCCCAAAACCTCGGGAAATCCAACCGGCTCATCGCGAGTTTTAGCGCATAATAGGATTCACCATGACGTCAGGGCGGCCATGAGAGCCTGGAACGCGGCATCTACCAAGAAGGTGGAGAAGGAAATCGCGCGGTTGCAGTCGCTGGGGTGGTATCACAGCGTGGAACTCCCCGATGGCCGCGTGATCCCCGGGTTTCAGACTCCCGGCAAGATGCGGTCCAGGCTACGCCAGTTCCCCGTGCCCCAGGACCTCCGCGGCAAGCGCGTCCTCGACATCGGGGCCTGGGACGGATGGTTCAGCTTCGAGATGGAGAAGAGAGGAGCCTCCGTCGTCGCGGTCGACGCCGTCCAAAGCGAAAAGTTCCTGGTCGCTCGCGGTTTCCTCAACTCGAAGGTCGAATTCGTCAAGGCCGATGTCTATGACCTGAGCCCGGCAGAGCTGGGCCGTTTCGACGTCATCTTGTTCCTGGGCGTTCTCTACCACCTTAAGCATCCCCTTCTCGCATTGGAGAAGGTTTGCGCCCTCGCCTCGGATCTGGTGTGCGTCGAATCCTATGTGACGGACGGCGGTTGGAAGCGGGATCGGAAACCATGCATGGAATTCTATGAGGCGGCCGAGTTCGGAGGCCAGTTCGACAACTGGGTCGGACCAAACGCTGCGTGCCTGCTGTCCTTCTGCCGCTCCGCCGGGTTTGCCCGGTCGACCCTGGAAAGCGTGATTCGTCATCGCGCCCACGTAACCTGTTTCCGGAAGTGGGATCGGCAAGCGGGCCTCCAGGAACCGCCCCACATCGTGGGCGTCGAAAACAGCTTCTCCCACGATCAAATCTTCAAAGCAAATCGCGATGAATACGTGTCGATCTGGTTCAAGTCATCCCAAAAGAAACTGGGGGCCGCCGACGTGTTCCCCGAAATTGGCGAGTACGGTTCGCGCCCCTCGCTCGTCCTGAACACGGGGCAGGACGGCTGGCACGCCGGTGTCAAGGTTCCGCCAGGATTATCGCCGGGATGGCACGAGGTGAAAATCCGAGTTCGCGACGTCAGCCAGGGTGTCACCGATCATGACGTCGGGAAGGCCGGCAACGGCGATTATGTCGCCGGGCCGGCGCCCCGAGGGCCGGCGTCGACCCGCTGCAGCGCCTCGGTCAAGTACAGCTCGGCGATACGCGCCCGCTGGGGGCCACCGTCTTCGCCATGCCGGCACCAGGCGACGGTGTCTCCTTTGTGCACCCAGCCTTGGTGTACTCGGCAGATGGCCAAACGGCCAACGTAAGTGGAGGCGTCGAGGTTGGCCACCAGGGCCTGGAAGGGATGCCCCTCGATGTAGGCCGGCGCCGGGATGTGCTCGACCAGTAGTTCGAAAAGGAGCTTGAGCCCGGGGGCATCGGGCACCTCCTCGGCCGAGAGGGCGGCCTGGCCCGAGCGGGCGTTGCAGTAGACGATGGGGAAGTCGATCTGTGACTCGCCCGCTCCCAGGTCGATGAACAGGTCGTAAACGGCGTCGAGCACCTCGGCCGGCCGGGCGTCGGAGCGGTCGACCTTGTTGACGACCACGAGGACGGGCAGGTGCGCCTCGAGTGCCTTGCGCAGGACGAACCGGGTCTGTGGCAGAGGGCCCTCGCTGGCGTCCACTAGCAGGAGAACGCCGTCGACCATCGTGAGCGCGCGTTCGACCTCTCCGCCGAAGTCGGCGTGCCCCGGGGTGTCCACGATGTTGATGGTCAGGTCGCCGTAGGTGACGGCGGTGTTCTTGGCCAGGATCGTGATGCCCTTTTCCCGCTCGAGGTCGGTCGAGTCCATGACCCGGTCCGCGACCTCTTCGTTGGCGCGAAAAGCCCCCGACTGGCGGAGCATGGCGTCCACCAGCGTCGTCTTGCCATGGTCGACGTGGGCAATGATGGCCACGTTCCGTATTTCAGCGCGATGCATTGTGCTCATTGTGTGGGGTGGGTGCGGCGGGGGGCAGCCCGCCTCGCTCACCCTTCAGGGTACCCGGTGACGGCGGTCAGCCGGTTTCACGCCTGGGCCGCCCGGAGGTGATATCCGGGCGGCCAGGTAGGCGGGGCGCCAGCTAGCCGCCGGTCGGTCCGATCACTCGCCAGTCAACTACGAGGGCCCGGCGCCGGCGGAGCCCGAACCACCCTCGCGGGTTTTCGCTGCGGCGGTGGTGTTCTTCCATCCGCCGGCGGATCAGCTCCCGCCGGGCTTGCAAATCTCGGTACGTGAGCGATTCGACCTCATCTCCCACTCCAACCGCGGCCCGCACACCGGCCATGTCCACCGGCCGCTGCCTGGGGTCGATCCCGATGTCGTGGGCGATGCGCTCTCCGTACCGGGTGGTGAAGTAGGTCGAGATAGCCGTCACCTCTGCGAACAGGTCGACGTCGGGGGCCAGGGTGGCCAGAGAGCCGTCTATGAACAGCAGGTCCTTCACGAACAACATGAGGATCTTCGGGAACTTGGTCCCGTACTCGAGTAGCCGCTTGGTCAGTTCGCGGACTTCGGCCAGGAGGTCCTCGGGCGCCAAGGTCGTGGGGTCGACTACCGGTTTGTCGAGCCCGAGGTCGCTGGCCAGCGCGTCGAGGTCGGTGTCGGGCGGCACGGCGCCCATGTCGCGGAGCGCCGCCAGCTGCAGCCGCTGGTCGTTGACGGTCCCGCCCATCAGCAGGCGCAGGAAGGCCACCCGGCGCAGCTCGTCGAGGCGCCCGGTGATGCCGTAGTCGAGCAGCGCCACTCGCCCGTCCGGCTGGACGAACAGGTTGCCGCCGTGCAGGTCTCCGTGGAACACGCCGAAGAGCGTGGCCCCTTCGAGGAAGACGATCAGCAGGGCGCGGACCACCGCGGAGGTGTCGATCCCGGCCCGGCGCATGCCGGCGACGTCGTCCCAGCAAAAGCCGTGAAAGCCGTTCCATGACCAGCACACGGCGGGTCACCAGTTGGGGTGAGGACGGGGGACCACGACCGCCCGCTGGTCTGGTCTCGGCCAGCACCCGGGCGATGTCGAGCATGTTCTCGGCCTCGAGGCGGAAGTCGAGCTCCTCGACGATCGTCTCGGCGAACAACTCGACCAGGGCCGGCGGGTTGGCCAGCGTGGCCACCGGGATGCGCCCGATCAGGTAGGGCGCCAGCCAGCTCATGGCGGCAATGTCGCTGCGGACGAGGCCGGCCACCTGGGGCCGCTGCACCTTGACGACGACATCTTCTCCGGTCCGGAGCCGGGCGGCGTGGACCTGGGCGATCGATGCGGCGGCTATGGGGGTGGTCTCGAAGTGTTCGAAGACCTCGCCGAGCGGGCGGCCCAGGTCAGATTCGACTACCTCGCGGACGACCTCGAAACTCTCGGCCGGGACGTGGTCCCGCAACAGCCGGAACTCGTTCACCAGCTCAGGCGGGAAGACGCCCTCCCCGGCGGACAGGATCTGGCCGAGCTTTATGTAGGTCGGCCCCAGGCGTTCAAAGGCTTTTCGGAGCCGGCGGGACAACCCGGCCCGGGAGATCTCGCGCCGGCCCAGCTTGTTGGCCCGGCGCTTTTCTACCAGCTGCCAGCACAAGATGGCCCAGCCGAGCCTGACGCTGGTGGCGACGACCCGGCGGCCCGGCGGCAGCCACTCGCGCCGCAGCAGCTGGGGGACCTGGCGTCCCGTCTCGGCCCTGAGGGCGTCGACGCCGTCCCGCCACGGGAGGTCTTTGCCGGTTAGGTCCCATGGCGCCGCGTCGCTGAACGCCCCGATAGCGAGGTCGGCCGGCCCTTCACGGGTGACCCGTCCGTCGGGCGCCGTTTTCGGCGCGCCCGGGGACCTGCTCCTCGGCTGCGCCGGGAGCTGCAGGC
>CAVVNE010000018.1:0-10543 GCA_963749245.1 Bryobacterales bacterium | reverse complement strand
TGAGCTTGCTTTCCTCGATGCGAGCCTTGTCGCTGTTGCCGTTAAACAGGTTCCACTTCAGTCCGATCGAGACCAGCCAGTTGGCTCCGCCCATGTCGTAAAAGTTCTGGCGGTCGGCTTCAAAGGCGGCATGCAGGCCAACTTGAGGAAGAAGATTGCCGCGCGCCGAAGCGGACTGATTTTCCGCCAGGCTGGTGGCGATCTTGAGCTGCCGCGCTTCCGGCCGCTCGCTGATGGCGCTTTTTTCGTAGCCGGTCAGCGGGCTTTCGGGGAGCTGTAATGCGGCCAGGGTTGTGGTCAGCGTATGGGCGGCGTCGAGCGGCAGGCCCATGGCATCGTTGAGCGCGGCGCGCGCCACGTCGAGATCCGCGTCGCGCCGGATCCTCTGTTCCCTTACTCCCGCCAGGTGCACGCGAACGGAGAGCACGTCGGCGTCGGTGGACATTCCGGCGGAGCGGACGGCTTCCGCGCGATCGAGGTCGGCTTGGGCGGAGCGCATCGACTGATCCACCGCCTTGAGCTGCTCCGCGCTGAGCAGGGCGTCGAGATACGAACGGATCACCTGTGCGATGACGTCCATGCGCGTGCGGCGGTCGTCTTCTTTCGTCAAGTCTTTACCCAGTTCGGCGGCGCGCACCGCGTGTTTAGTCTGCCCCGCATCGTACAGAGGCTGATCCGCGGTGATCTGCGACTGGAAATTATTCAGAAAGCCGGGCCGGTTGAGGGGTCCGATCTCGAAGTTCTGGTCGCCGAACTGATGTTGTGTCAGCAGCGAGGAGAAGACGAATACGGGATTGTCGCTGCGGGCCCAGGATTCGGAATAGGCGACCTTCGGCAGAAGGCCGGCGCGAGCTTCGGCGATGCGGCTGTCAGCGGACTTTTGCGCGTCGGCCGAGGCTTCGATCGATTTGTTCTGATCGAGTGCCTGGCGAACAGCGTCCTTCAGCGAAATAGCGTCCTGTGCCGGACTGAACAGGGGCCACAGCAGCGCCAGCGAAAGTGTCTTCTTCATGCTCTGTGCCAGAGGATGCATTTGGCGCGAAAAGGTGACACACGTCACCTTTTTCCGGCGATCGCATCTGGAGAAGCATGGAAGTAGCCACACATTATCTGGGAGGAGCGAAGTTCGAGGTGGAGGCGAGGGGTCACCGGGCGATTTGCGATCAGCCGCGGGAAAACGGCGGGTCGGATGAGGGCATGTCGCCGCCGGAATTTCTGTTGGCGTCGCTGGGGACGTGCGCAGCTTATTATGCGGCGCAGTACTTGAACACTCGCAAACTGCCGGCGAGGGACCTGCGGATACGCGTGACCGCAGAGAAGGGGACCGGGCCCGCGCGGCTGTCTTCGTTTCAAGTAAAGGTCGCCGTGCCGGGGTTGGAGGAGCGCGACCAAGAAGGCGTTCTGCGCGCCGTGAAAAACTGCCTGATTCATAACACGCTGCTGGGTTCGCCTGTTTTGGAGGTGTCACTTGATGCCAGACCGCTACAATCGGAAGCGGAACTGGTCCTTGGAACGAACTATCGAAATTGAACTCGCGGAGCGGCTGATTGCCGGACAACCGGACGCCTTCGACCGGTTTGTGGAGCATTTCCGGCCGAAGATTTTTCACTATAGCTGGCTCATGTGCGGCGACCGCGAAGACGCCGAAGAGGTGGCGCAGGAAACGTTGCTGAAGGTGTTCGAGAGCGTCAACCAGGTACGAGACCCGGCAAAAATAAAATTCTGGGTTTTTCGAATTGCCAAGAATGTGTGCCTGATGAAGCGCCGGCGGAGCATTTTTGCGCCCGCCAGGGAGCTATCGCTGGACGAGTTTCTGCCGGTCAGAAGCCACGATGGGGATCAGGTACGGATTGAGATCGCCGACTGGTCGGCGCTGCCGGAGGAGAAGGCGCAGCAGGCGGAGATGAAGAAAAAGCTGGAGTCGGCGATCCGCGAGTTGCCCGAGATGTACCGTTCCGTGATTTTATTGCGGGATATGGAAGAGCTTTCGACGCAGGAAACGGCCCAGATCCTGGAGGTCGGCGAGGACGTGGTCAAGACCAGACTGCACCGGGCGCGGCTGGCCATCCGCAAAACACTGGACGAATATTTGCGGGGGATGGAGGTAAATCATGGAACCGCATCAACACAGTGAGCGATGCAGGGAAGTTTTTGCACTGCTCTCCGATTACCTGAATCTGGAGCTGCCTCCCGAGGCGTGCCAGGAGATCGAGGAGCACATCGCGGGATGCGCTCCCTGCGTCGAGTTTGCGGAAAGTTTGCGAAAAACGGTGGCTCTCTGCCGCCGGTATGAGCCGTCGGAGCCGCCGAAGCCTCTGGGCGACGAGGCGAAAACACAACTCCTCGATGCGTACCAAAAAATGCTTGCGGCGAGGGCGAAATAGATCAGACCGCTTTTCGGATCGCGTGGTAGACCAGCAGCACCACAATCGCTCCGCCGATGGCGATGGCGATACTGTAGAGATTCAGCCCCGATACCCCGGCGAGACCGAAGAAACCCGCCAGCCATCCGCCGACGATCGCTCCGACGATGCCCAGAACGATGTCCATGATCATGCCCTCGCCAGTCCTATTGACGATTTTGCTGCCGATGAACCCGGCGATCAGCCCAAGCACGATCCAAGCGAGATACGACATTTAGTGCCCCTCCTAAGGGCAGAAGGCAAGTATATTGCTTTTCCAGGCTGATGGGAAGCCTCGCGGCTTCTATAGAGTCCTGGAACTTCCGCCGATAAGGCGGTTATGGACTTGCCACTCCCCCTGGTACTCTGCTTCGTGCTTGCAGTCGTGGTCGGCTATTTCGCTGGCAGGGTGATGGGCATTCTGGATCGAAACGATCCCCGCTGAAAAGCCCCGCGTGGGCATATGATGGAAGCAATGGGTACCACTCACGGCCATTCTCATCACGCGCCGCGCGATTATTCGAAAAACCCGATGAACGTCTATTGGGAGATGACGCAGTCCTGCGCTCTGGCCTGCCGTCATTGCCGCGCGGAAGCGATTTCGACGCCTCACCCGATGGAGTTGAATTTCGACGAAAGCGTGAAATTTCTCCGCCAGATCCCTAACTTCGGCGCGCCTCTGCCCCAGTTGATTCTGACCGGCGGAGATCCGCTGGCGCGGGCCGACCTTTACGAACTGATCGACGAAGCGCGGCGGCTGGAGATCCCGGTCTCTATCACTCCCGCAGCGACGCCCGCCCTGACGCGCGAAGTCCTGGTACGCCTCAAGGAGCATGGCGTGGAGGGACTGGGCCTCAGCCTGGACGGCTCGACTGCGGAGAAGCACGATTCGATTCGCGGCGTCCCCGGCACCTTCGACCTCACCGTGAAGGCCATGGGCTGGGCGCAGGAACTGGAAATGCCGGTTCAGATCAATACCCTGGCCGCGGCCGAGACCGCCGGTGACGCCCCGGCGATTTACCAGGTCCTGAAACCGTTCGGCATCGCGCGCTGGAGCCTGTTTTTCCTCATCTCGGTGGGACGCGGCAAGGTGTTGCAGCCGTTGTCGCCGGAAGAGGGCGAGAAGCTGATGAACTGGATTCACGAGACGTCGCTTCATGCCGCGTTCACGGTTTCGACCACCGAGGCTCCCTCCTTCCGCAGAGTGGCCCTCGAACGAATGCGCGAAGCGGGCATGACCGGCGAACAGATCCGCAGAAGCGGCGCCACCCGTAGCTACGGAATCCGCGACGGACATGGCATCATGTTCGTGTCCAACACCGGCGACATCTGCCCGGCGGGGTTTCTCCCGTTGCCCGTCGGCAATGTGCGCAAGGACCATATTGTCGAGATGTACCGCGATTCGCCGCTGTTCCGGCAGCTCCACGATCCCTCGCAGTTCGAGGACCGGTGCGGTGTTTGCGATTACCGGACGCTGTGCGGCGGCTCCCGCTCCCGGGCCTACGCCGCGACGGGGAATCCTCTCGCCTCGGACCCGATTTGCTTGTTCGATCCAAGCTAATAGTTTGCAGCTCTGTAGAACGGGGTTATAACCCCTGGCGTAAGAGTCTGTGTGAAAAGTCGGCGTGGACCGCTCCTGATAGTCGCGGCTCTATTTCGAGCCTTGGGAGTTCATCGAGATAAGAAGAGATGGAAGCCGCGACCACCGGGAGCGGGCAGCACGGAGTTTTCACACAGACTCGTGAGCCAGGGGATTCCGTCGCTAACGATCTGACCGGGACGGGCCGCTAGTTGAGGTCGATGGCGCCGATGGCCAAAACTTTGCACCCCAAAGTGCTCTTTCCGCTTGGCGATCCGCCTAACTTGATGTCAAGTAAGACTGACCCGTTCCTCTTGGCTCCTATCGATTCGTTCCATCCTTCAGCCTTGCGGCTGTCAAGAGGAACTCTTCACTTTGGCGCGACAATTCGGCGACGCGGGGCTTGACTCCTGGCGCTGACGGTGATAAATTGCCCTGAAAAAGTTCTGATGATGGAGGGCTAATCAGATGACGAGGATTCGTATTGGGTGTCTATGCGCGCTGGCGGCCGGATTGGTTTGGGGTCAAGCGCCGGTTATCAATTCGGTAGTGGATCCTTATACGGGAGGCGCCAAGCTGGCCCCCGGAGGGCTGGCGGTCATTACCGGAACCAATCTGGCCGGCGGTGGGCTCGTGACTATCGGCGGAGTGAACGCGTTTACTCTGGTCCCGCCTACTCCGGTCCCAGGCGGCGGACCCACCGAAACCATCGAGATCCCCGTAAACGCCCCTTTGGGTTCGAGTGTGCCGGTGATCGTCACCACCGGCGTGGGGGGGGCCTCCGCGCCGTTCAACATTACGCTGACGCAGTTCGCACCGGTGCTGATCAACGCCACCAGCGGAGCGCTGACGTCGCCCAGGCATGGGAACGGCGTCGGTATTACGGCCGCCACACCCGCCGCACCGGGCGAATCCATCACATTCTATGCGATCGGGTTAGGCCCCACGAATCCGGCAGTGAATACCGGCCAATTGGCCGCCAATGCAACCACGGCCACTACGACCACTCCCACGGTTACCTTCGGAGCAAACGCGGCGGTGAACGCGACGGTATCGCGGCTGGCAAACGGGCAAGGATTTTTCGGCGCCAGCGGACCCAGCGGTCTCGTGGGAAGCACGCAAGCCTTGATCGGCGTATACGTCGTGAGCACCACGGTGCCGTCAGGAACGGCGGCGGCCAGCTATCCCGTGACGATCTCGATCGGCGGGGCCACCAGTAACAGCGTCAACGTGGCGGTTGGGCCCGCCCCAACCGGACCGGTGATCTCCGCGATTGTGGGAGAAACAGGGAAGACGGCGCTCTGCCCCGGGGATGTGGCTATTCTCAGCGGGCTGAACCTGGGCACCAGTCCCACGGTGACGGTCGGCGGCAAGACGGCGTTTAATATCAACCCGCCGAACAACGGGAACCAGATGACGATCGAGATTCCGGTGGATGCGCCGCTCGGCGCCGCGAACGTTGTGCTCACACTCGGCACCGGGACGGCGTCCGCGCCCTTCGCCATTACGTTGACGCAGTACGCGCCGGTGATACCCATCAACGGCGGCGCCAACCCTCCGTTCCATGTGAGCAGCGGAACGTCGGTGACCACGGCGAGTCCGGCTGTCCCGGGCGAGCAAGTTGGCGTCAGCGCGTATGGGCTGGGTCCAACCAATCCGGTGGTGCCCACGGGAGGCGCGGTGCCTTCCAACCCAAATCCTTCCACCGTTACCACGCCGACGGTGACCATAGGGTTAACCACGATCACCTCGGGCGTAAACGCCGGCCTCAGCAACGGTCAAGTCGGCCTCTATTTTGTCATCTTCACCGTGCCCCCAAATCAGCCGGCCGGCGGCGCTCCCGTTGCCGTTTCCATCGGAGGGCTCATCACCAACACAACGACCTTGCAAGTGTTCACCGGACCGGTGATCTCGAACGTAACGAACGCGGCCAGCAACATCACCGCGGGACTGCCCAATGCCGGAATCGCGCAGGGGTCGATCTTCACCCTTTTTGGCACCAATCTTGGACCCAGCACAATTTCGGTAGCGCCGTCCGCCTTCCAAAACACCAGCTTGAGCGGAACGTCCGTCAGCGTGACCGTCAGTGGGACCACGGTAGCTGCGCTGATGTACTACACCTCGGCGACGCAGGTCTCGGCGCTGCTGCCGTCGAATACGCCCGCAGGCACGGGTACGGTCACCGTCACCTATAACGGGCAAGTTGGCCTTGCGGCGCCAATTACGGTGGTCGCGAGCAATTTTGGGATCTTTACGGTGACATCGGACGGGCAGGGTGCGCCGATCGTAACGAACGGGGATTATAGCCTGGTCTCGACGATGAAGGCGGCGAATTGCGGAGGTCCGTACACGACGTGCGGGGCGGCGAATCCGGGCGATACGCTGGTGCTGTGGGGAACGGGATTGGGTCCGGTAAGCGGCAGCGACTCGGCAGGCGCGGGATTGGGCGTGAACATGCCGAATCTTCCGCTGACGGTGTGGCTGGGAGGAGTGCAGGCGTCGGTGTCGTATCAAGGCCGGTCAGGCTGCTGCATCGGGGAAGATCAGCTGGTGTTCACGGTGCCGGCCAATGTTCCGACGGGTTGCGCGGTTCCTCTAGCGGTGCAGATCGGCAATGAGGTTAGCAATTACGGGTTGATGGCCGTGGCGCCGAAAGGGACGCGCACGTGCTCGCCGTCGAATTCGACGTTCAGCAGCGCGTTGGTGCAGGCGGTGACGACCAGTACGGGACCGATTACGCATGGCGAGGTAGACCTGTCGCGACAGCCGAACCAGAATGCGCAAGGGATCCCCAGCACGACCTCGAATACAGACTTTGGGCGGGCGCAGTTCTTCAGCTTCACCCTCCCGGCGGCGCTGCAGCCGTTCTTCGTTTCCTATGTCGACGACCAGCCGCCTGGAACATGCTCGGTGTCCAACAGTCCGAATGGACTGAATGCGGGGAATTACTTTGCGAGCGGCAATGATTTCGATGCTGGTCCGAGCATCAAGGTTACTGGTCCAAACGGAAGCCAAAATATCCAGACCAACCAAGGGCAAGTGACGCTTGCGCCCGGAACGTTCCTCTCGCCCGGTTCCTACACGATCGCGGGAACGGGTGGAGCGGACGTCGGCAGTTTCTCGGCGCCCTACACGATCGCGGCGCCGGCGACGCTGACCAGTCCCGCGGTCGGGCCAACCAATGACATCACGCGAGGCAACGGCGTCACGCTGACGTGGACCGGGGGCGCGGCGAACGCGATGATTCAGATTCAAGGAGGAAACTCCACCGACAACACCGGGGCGATCGGGGCGAGCTTCACCTGCTTCGTCGCGGCGAGCGCGGGAACGTTCACCATTCCGCCGAGCGTGCTGCTGGCGATGCCCCCGGGCGCGTTTTCGGGGAGCGCATGGGAGTTTGCGACCTACGCGCCGTACGGGACATTCTCGGCGAGCGGGTTGCAGCATACATCCATCACGATGAACGCCGTGACGCCGGTTTTCACGAACCTGAAGTAGCTTTACGTCTGCCCGCATGCTTACGCATGGCGGTTCAATGGCGAGCGGATGCGCCTGTGTTTAGCTCTTGCCGAGAATTCCGCGCTCTTTTTTCGGGAGCTTGTCGATCGCGTCCTGCGGGATTCCGAAGTTGGCGGCCAGCAGAGAATTCGGGTTTCCGCCGAGCCAGGTGGCGAGGCCGATTTCCTGATACTCGCCGCTGTTGAACAGGATCAGGATCTCGGTGGGCTGGTCGCCGATCTGCTCGACATAGTGGCCGTAGCCCTGCGGCACGAAGCCGACGTTGCCTTTTTTATAATCCTCGGTGCGGATGCGGCTGTGGGAGCCGAAGACGGTCATGCGGGCCTGGCCGCTCAGATAGTATTGCCATTCGTCGGCGTGCGGATGCCAGTGCATTTCGCGCAGGGCTCCGGGCTGGAGGATCATCTTCACAGCGGTGAAGGTGCTCTGAATGGGAAAATCCTTTTGCTGGACCATGTACTCGATGCCGCCCGGGTAGACCCGCGGAGGCTGCTGGTCGAGACGATATTTGTGGGCGAACTGGGCCGTCTGGCTGCTGGCGAGACGGAAATCCTCGAGGACGGTCTTCGGAACTTCACCGGGCCCAATATAAATTTCCTTCTTCGGAAATTTCGCTAGAACGGACGTGGGCAGATTCAGGACGCGGCTGGCAATTTGCGGGGGCGTGTTGGCGATCCAGTCGGTGATACTGAACGTTCCGAATTCGGAGAAGTGTCCATTGTCGAAGCCAAGAAGAAAATGCGCTTCGCCGGGGCCGAGGCCTTGCAGCAGGTGGCCGTGGCCTCGCGGAAAATACCAGGTGTCGCCGGGGCCGAATTCGTCGATGGCGGATTGGCCGTTGGGCATGACGACGGTGGTGCGGACGCGGCCCTCAATCATGTAGGCCCATTCGGCGGCGAGCGCGTGCCAGTGCAGCTCGCGAATGGCGCCGGGCTTGAGCCGCATGGAGACGCCGGCGATGCTTTGCGAGATGGGGAACTCGGCGACGGTGGCTTCGTTGGCGGAGCCGGCTTCGCCTTTCCAATGCGTTTGTGCTTCGATATCGAACTTCAGGCTGGGGATGGCGGCGGGCTGTTCCTGGGCGTTGGCGTGTTGCGGGGCGAGGAACGCGGCAGCGGCTCCTAAAGGGGCGGCTTGAAAAAGACCTCGGCGGGAGAATCCTTTGGGCATATAGAGAATCGTATCAATATGCCGCTACAAGCGCGTGTGGGGGGCTATCAGCCGGCAGCCTGCTTCCAGCAGGCTTGTGGTGGGTTGGAACAAAGCCGCCCTGAGGGCGGCTGCCGGCTGATAGCCCGCCCCACATTTCTACACCGGAAAATAGCGCTCGCGCAGGTGAAGCGGTTGTCGCTGGCGACGCCTTCGCGCGTCCGATCATAAACTCACGCGCTCGCGCGGTTCAGCGCGTCGATCGACGCCGCGTCCAGTTCGAGATCGATGGAGTCCACCAGATCGCGAACCTGATCGAGCGAGGTTGCGCTGGCGATGGGCGCGGTGATCCCGGGGCGGGCCATCAGCCAGGCCAGCGCCACCTTGCCGGGCGTCGATCGATGGGTGCCGGCCACTTGATCAAGCACGGCTAGAATACGAAAACCGCGGCCGTCCAGATATTTCCTCACGCCGGCGCCGCGGACGCTCTTGCCTAGATCGGCTTCCGAACGGTATTTCCCGGTCAGGAATCCGCTGGCCAGCGCGTAGTAGGGAACCACGCCGAGGCCTTCTCTTCAAGACCAGGGGCTCCAGTTCCGATTCGTAGCCCGCGCGTTCGCAAAGATTGTATTTCGGCTGGAGGCACTCATAGGACGGGAGCCCGTGCTCGCGGCTGACGCGCAAAGCCTCGGCGAGGCGTTCCGCGCTGTAGTTGGAGGCGCCGATGGCGCGGACCTTGCCTTCCTTGATGAGCTGCGCGAAGGCGTCCATTGTTTCCTCCAGCGGCGTGGAGGGATCGTCCTCGTGGGATTGATAAAGGTCGATGTAATCGGTCTGGAGGCGGCGCAGGGAATCCTCGACCTCTTCGAGGATGTAATCCTTTTTGAGGCCCTTTTTCCCGGAGCCCATCTGCATGCCGACCTTGGTGGCGAGGACGATTTTCGAACGCTTGCCGGACTGCTTCAGCCAGTTGCCGATGATGGTTTCCGATTCGCCTCCGGTGTGGCCGGCAACCCAGGTGGAGTAGATGTCCGCGGTGTCTATGAAGTTCAGACCAGCGTCGACGAACGCGTCCAGAATAGGAAAGGCCGTGGGCTGATCGACGGTCCAACCGAAGACGTTTCCGCCCAACATAAGGGGAGCGACTTCGATGCCTGTAGTCCCAAGCGAGCGGGTTTTGGTCACGCTCTATTGTCTCTATTTTTTATGCGCTACCGGTTTGGAAGCCACCCAGGTGCCTTTGCCGAGGTCGCCGAAGGTGACCGTCCCCTTGATCCCATCGTCGGTGGCGACGCCGGTGTAATGAACGGTCACAATGTGCTCATTTTCGATGACGCTCATTTCAAACTCGACGTTAGAGTCCTTCACGGTGCCGCTGACCTTCGATTCGCCGAACTTGCCGGCGTAGACCCCGGAAAGATGCTCGCCTTTCTGCTTCAGCTCGAATCTCTGGGTGCGGGGCGCGCCGTAGCCTTCCACTTGTACTTCCCATTTGCCGGAGACGTCCGCGGGTCCAGCCGCCAACAACGCCGCCAGAAAGATACCAATCCCCAGTGGTTTCATAACAACCTCGCTATATACATAGTCGATTCGCCGGGCGGGGTCAATCCTGCCGCGACAGTAGGAACTACGCGACGCTGCGGGCACCACGGAGTGGGGTCTGCGTTCGATGCAGGATGATCCAGATTCCGACTCTTGGGGCGGGCAGAGCGTGTTCGATGTCTACACAAAGTCGCAGGGCACGGCTCTGATGGCACCAAGTATAAGGACTGGTAATTGGCGCGGAGGAACAGATTGCGGCTACGTCAAAACCAATGATCGAAAGGCACTCAAGGATACCAAATGTGGGCAGTGGGCATTCGGCCTGTCCATTCGTTTGACCGCTGTTGATCTT
>CAVVNE010000017.1:0-53749 GCA_963749245.1 Bryobacterales bacterium | reverse complement strand
AGCGCCGCCTGTGCAAGAAATTGCAGCTTTCGGGATGGACAAGGAGAGTTCTCAGTTCCCAGTTCTCAGTTCTCAGTGCTGAACCGATTCGCTTTGACTGAGAACTGAGAACCGGGAACTTTTTTTGCCGTTTCCAGCAGCGGGCGCAACTCGCCGGCGGCGATCCCAAGCGTGCCTCCGGAGAAGCCGTCAATGTAGGCGGAGTTGATGCCCACGACTTCGCCGCGCACGTTTAGCACTGGCCCACCGCTGCCTCCACGTGCCGTGGGCGCGTCATAGATGAGCTTGTCGCCGGTTACGTCGCCGATATGTCCGAACGTCGCCGAAGGCCGGATCAGCGATAGCGCCGCCAATTCGCCCGCTGTCGCGGCATTATCCGGATGCGACGAAAGCCGTTCATACACAATCGCCGGCGACTTTGCCACCATCCCCGTTACTCCCATCGGATAGGCCAGCACGCTCACCGCTTCGCCCACCTGCGGCGGCGTCTCGGACAGGGTCAACGGGCGAAGTTTCTGCGTGAAGGCAGTTGTTTCCATGCGCAGCACCGCGAGATCTCCGTGAGTGGCGAGCGCGGCGGTCTCCAGCTTGACGGCCAGTGGCGAGCCTGGGAAATATGCCTCCAGCGATTCCAGCACCGGCGTTCCGCCCTGCCGCAACGCCACCGCAACCTCGCGGTCGCCATACCATGGTTCAGCAACGTGGCGATTGGTGGCCAGAAGGCCCGGCGCCACTACAAACCCCGTGCCCGACACGCGAGCGCGAAAACCTTGCGCGCGGCCGGACAGATGATAAATCCCGTAGATGTAAGCGACCGACTCCCGCGCGTCATTTACCGCTGAAGCAACGGCAGAAGACGAAACCGATTGCTGCCGTTCCAGGTCCGCCATCTGGCGCGAGAGCTGGTCGACCTGCTGCTCCAGTCCGGCAGTCTCCGGGGGAGCGTAGTAGTGCGCCATCACCAGGGCGCCCACCAGGGCCAGCACGCCCAGCAGCCCCTGCACGAAGCGCTGCCAGGTCTCCACCAGTTCGCCTTCCCCACGATTCTCAGGGCTATTTCCCGGACTCAGCTCCGCGAACTCGTCCATGGTCACGTAGCGGATGATCGGCAGATGCTTTGGCGACGGACGCAGATACTGCCCCAGCGTAAGAATATCGACCTTGCTGTCGCGCAGATCGCGCATCACGGCGAGCACTTCGTCGATGGTTTCACCGAGGCCGAGCATCAGTCCGGATTTGGTGGGCGTCTCCGGCTTGACGCGCTTCACATGCGCGAGCATGTCGAGCGAGCGCTCATAACGCGCACCGAGGCGGACCTGCCGATAGAGGCGCGGCACGGTCTCCGTGTTGTGATTCAGAATGTCCGGAGCGGCTTCGAGCACGATCTCCATCGCCCGATGCGAGCCCTGAAAATCCGGGACCAGCACCTCGACGCCGCAACCCGGCACTCGTTTGCGAATCGCTTTGATGACCAGCGCGAACAGCTCCGCTCCGCCGTCCTTGCGATCGTCGCGATTCACGCTGGTGATCACGGCGAATTTCAGGCCCAGCGCCGCGCAGGCTTCGGCCACGCGGCGAGGCTCATCGTAATCGACGGGCAGGGGAGCGCCTTTTTGAACGGCGCAAAATCCACAGCGGCGCGTGCAGACGTTGCCCAGGATCATGAACGTGGCAGTCCGCCGATTCCAGCAATCGCCGATGTTCGGGCAGGCCGCGCTTTCGCAAACCGTGTGAAGTTTCAGCGTCTCGACCAGATGTTTGAGTTCTCGATAATGTTCGCCGACCGGCGCCGGGGCGCGGAGCCAGCCTGGTCGCGGAGCTTGGGGCGCAATGGTAACTAGCACGTGTTTCTATTTTATCAATTGTGCAATGCGGTTCTCTAAAATCCGCGATTTGCTGAAGTTTTCGGCGCGTTCGAAGAAGTCCGGCGCCTGTTCATACGCGCGGCGCGGAACGAATCCGATCAACTGGCAGGACGCGACGGTGGTCCTGAGCCGCGCGGCTTCCCGCAGGACGACGTCCCAAACTTCATCGAATGGCGTTGCTGCAAAGTTGACGAAGTTCATCGAAACCTGGGCGCAATCGCGCGAGGCGAGCGGCAGGCCGATCGCCTTGACGAAGGGGAATCCGCCGGAAGATTCACGAACTTTCGCGGCGATGGCACGCGCGATCTCCACATCGCATGTGACGAGGTTGATGTTGTAGGCGATCAAAAATTCGCGCGCGCCGACGACGGCCGCGCCCGCGGTGGGATGGCTCGCGACGTCGCCGACATCCGGCGGAAGCCCGTCGAAACCCGGTCTGCGGACTCGTTCCAACCGCTTGCGGCCGTCAAGCCTCGCAGCCGATTCGTAAAAATAGACCGGGACGCGGAAACGGCCCCAAATTTCCTGGCCGGCAAGATGCGCGGCGTCGACGCATTGCTCCATCGTGCCGCCATCGAGCGGTATGAATGGGATCACATCCGCCGCGCCGACGCGCGGATGCACGCCTTCATGACGGCTGATGTCGATCAGTTCGGCCGCGCGGCCCGCTCCGCGAATGGCTGCTTCCGCCACGGCTTCGGGCGAACCGGCAAACGTCACCACGCAGCGATGGTGATCGCGGTCCATCTCCCAGCCGAGGACGAGCGCACCCCTCGCGCCGCCGATGGCCTCGACAATCGACCGCACGACGCCTTCGTCGCGGCCTTCGGAAAAATTAGGAACGCATTCAATCACGCTGTACGATGATAAGAATTGCTCAAGGCGCAAAACAAGTTGAAGACGCTGGACCGCGTCCTGTCGAAGGCAGGAATCGGGTCGCGCACCGACGCGCGAAAGTGGATCGGCGCGGGCCGCGTGGCCGTCAACGGAAAAATCATTCAGTCGCCCGACCTTTGGGTGGACGCGAAGCGCGACCGGGTCACACTCGACGGCCGGATCCTGGCCGCGCGAGAGAAACAATACCTGCTGCTGTACAAGCCGAAGGGCTACCTGACCACTTATAAGGACCCGGAGGGGCGAAAGACCGTTTACGATCTGCTGCCCGATGCGGGGGAATGGATCTTTCCCGTCGGCCGGCTCGATCAGGACACCACAGGGCTGCTGATCATGACCAACGATACGGATTTCGCGAACACCATCATGAGTCCCGAGTCGAAGGTCTCGAAGACGTACCTGGTGAAATCGTCGCTGCTGCTCACGGACGATCAACTGGAGCGGTTGCGCGCGGGCGTCGAGCTCGCCGATGGGCCGACGCGGCCGGCCGTCGTCAAGCGCATCCGCGACTCGGCGCGCTACACATTTTTTGAAATTTCGATAACGGAGGGCCGCAACCGGCAAGTGCGGCGGATGGTGGAAGCGCTCGGCGCGAAGGTCCTTAAACTGGTTCGCACGCAGATCGGCCCCATCGAGATCGCGGGGCTGGAGATCGGCAAGCATCGCGCGCTGACGGCCGGAGAGGTGAGAATGTTGATAGGATCGGCCACGAAAAATGCTTCGACCCAAAAATCCTGACGAACTCGCTGCGCTGCTGCGGGAGGTGGCTCAAGAGCATCGGACGATTTGCCTGGGAGGGAATTTTTCGAAAGACTGCCTTGGCGGGAAGCCCACGCCCGCCGACGTGACGGTCTCGACATCCTCGCTGAACGGCCTGCTCCAGTATGAGCCGCGCGACCTGACGGTCAGCGTCGAGGCAGGGATGCCGTTTTCTGAATTGACGGGCCTGCTGGCCGCGAATCGTCAGATGCTGCCTCTCGATCCTCCGTGGTTGAACGAGTCGACGGTGGGCGGAGTGCTGGCCGCGAATCTGAGCGGTCCGCGGCGCCGCCTCTACGGCACCGCGCGCGACATGGTCATCGGGATGATGTTCGCGACGCTTGAAGGGAAGCTGATCAACAGCGGCGGCATGGTGGTGAAAAACGTGGCCGGGCTCGACATGGCGAAGCTGATGATCGGATCGTTCGGAACGCTGGCCGCCATCGCCACCGTCAATTTTAAAGTGTTTCCCATGCCGGTGGCGTCGCGGACATTCGCGATGGAGTTCGCAACGGCGGCGGAGGCGTTCGCCGAACGCGACCGTATTTTGAACAGCGTTCTTCAGCCCACCGCGATCGACATTGTCAACTGGCCGCGCGGATTCCGCCTGCTGATCCGCGCCGGCGGGAATGCCGCCGTGCTCGATCGTTACGCGCGTGAACTGCCGCTGGCCCGGGTGGAGAGCGATGAAGTGTGGGACGCAATTCGCGAATTTTCGCGCCGCTTTCTGGTCGCCAATCCGGACGCCAGGGTGGTTTCGACGACGATGCCGCTCTCCAAAATGCGCGAAGCGGCGGAGAAAATCGACGTGCCATTCATCGCGCGCGCGGGCTCCGGAATTATCTATGCGCATTATTTGAAAGACGCGCCGGAAACGCCGCTGGCCGGCGATTTTGCGACCATGACAAAAGTGAAGGAAATGTTCGATCCTGAGCGATTGCTCAACCGGGGGCGCCTTTATGGCCGTATCTGACGCACCGCGGCGCGAGGATCTCGACAAGTGCGTCCACTGCGGCCTCTGTTTGAACGCGTGCCCCACGTATCGGGAATTGGGCATCGAAATGGATTCGCCGCGCGGCCGCATTTATCAGATGGTGCAGGTGGCGGACGGCGCGCCGGTGACGGACGCCTATCGGGAGCACATCGACTTGTGCCTCGCCTGCCGCGGCTGCGAGACTGCGTGTCCGTCGGGCGTCAAATACGGCCGCCTGATCGAAGCCGCGCGCGCCGATATCGAGCAGCGCACTTCCCGGCCGCTTTCGGCGCGTATTGCCCGCAAACTGATTTTTGATTATCTTTTGCCCAGCCGAGCTCTGTTGCGATTAGTAGGCGCGGGGCTCTGGATTTATCAACGCTCCGGCATGCAACGCCTGGTGCGCGCGTCAGGGATCCTGAGGGGCAGGCTCGGCGACGTGGAGTCGCTGGCGCCGTCTGTCGAGACGCCGTCGTTTTTTCGTCACATGGGCCGCGTATTTCCGGCGCAGGGCGAGAGAAAATATCGCGTGGCGCTGCTGTCCGGCTGCATCGCGAACATCTGTTTTGCGCGCCTGAATGAAGCCACCGTGCGCGTGCTCCAGGTAAACGGCTGCGAGGTGACCATTCACGGCGGCCAGACCTGCTGCGGCGCGTTGCACGTCCACGCCGGCCTGCGCGATCGGGCTCGTAAGCTGGCGCGAAAGAATGTCGACGCTTTGGCGGGCGCCGGATACGACGCGATTCTGACCAACGCCGGCGGCTGCGGATCCACGCTGAAGGAGTACGACGAATTGCTGGAGCAGGACCCGGCTTACGCCGAACGCGCGCGGCATTTTGTCGAGCTCATGAAAGATGTGAACGAATTTCTCGCCGGCATCGGGCTCAATCCACGGATGGGCGAAGTGCGCGAGGTGGTCACCTATCAGGATTCCTGTCATCTCGCGCATGGACAGCGCGTCCGCTCCGCTCCGCGCGAGCTGCTGCGGCAGGTGCCCGGGCTTACGCTGAAGGAGATGCCGATGTCCGATCTCTGCTGCGGCAGCGCGGGAATTTATAACGTGGTGCACACGGAGATGGCGCTGGCCCTCCTCGAAAAAAAGATGACATCCGTAAATTCGACGGGCGCTTCCCGCATCGTGACCGCCAACCCCGGCTGCATGCTGCAACTTCGCGCCGGAGTGCAGCGGCACGGGCGCGGGCAGCGCGTGTCGCACGTGGTCGAAGTGCTCGACGAAGCCTATCGCGCGGTCTGATATTCTTAGGTCAAAAGTGCGTATTCTCCAGCTCACCGCCGGCGCAGCGGGCATGTACTGCGGGACCTGCCTGCGCGACAATTCGCTCGCCGCCGCATTGATGAAGCTGGGGCACGATGTGACGTTGCTGCCCCTTTACACGCCCACGCTGACCGACGAGGCGAACGTATCCAGCGAAAAGATTTTCTTCGGCGGCATCAGCGTTTACCTGGAACAGAATTACGCGTTGTTTCGAAAAACTCCCTGGCTGATCGATAAATTGTGGGAGTCGAAAGCAGCGATGAAAATGGCCGCGCGGAGCGCCATTCCTGTGGATCCTCATTTTCTGGGCGAAATGACGGTTTCGATGCTGGATCTGGAACACGGCCGTCTTCGGAAAGAACTCAGGAAGATGCTGCGGTGGCTGGAATCGGAGCCGCGCCCGGACGTCGTCAATCTGCCGTATACGCTGTTGATCGGCCTCGCGGGGCCTCTGAAGCAATCGCTGCAAGCCCCCGTCTGCTGCACTCTGCAAGGAGAGGATCTGTTTCTCGAAGGATTGCAAGAGCCGTGCAAAACGCGCGCGCTCGATTTGATTCGCCAAAACATCCCGCACGTGGATTGTTTTTTGGCGGTCAGCGAGTATTATGCGGAATTTATGTGCCGCTACCTCGGGATTCCCGACCGCAAGATGGAGATCGCACCGCTCGGCGTCACCACGGAGGGTTATCGCGCGGCACCGTCCTCTGCCAATGAAAACCCTCGCATCGGCTATTTTGCGCGTATCGCGCCGGAAAAAGGCCTGCACATTCTTGCCGACGCGTACAAGCTCGTG
Source organism: Bryobacterales bacterium (assembly GCA_963749245.1). Taxonomy (GTDB): domain Bacteria; phylum Acidobacteriota; class Terriglobia; order Bryobacterales; family Bryobacteraceae; genus Palsa-187. The sequence goes on along the minus strand of CAVVNE010000017.1, from coordinate 47,189 downwards.
CGCGCCGCCGGCTTCGAGTGTACGCTCGAAGCAGCAGGCTACATGCCGCCGGAACAGCATCCCTACCTGGACGGTGTTGAAAAACAGTTGAAGGAATGGGGCCTCGAATTCCGATACCATGGCGCTCTCGATCGGGCGCAGAAGGTCGCGTATCTGGAAAGCATCGACGTGCTGTCGACCCCTACAGTTTATGCCGATCCCAAAGGGATGTTCGTGCTGGAGGCGATGGCGGCGGGCGTCCCGGTGGTTCAGCCCGGCCATGGCGCGTTTCCAGAAATCATTCGTAAAACAGGCGGCGGCATTTTGGTCGAGCCGGAGAATCCGCGAAGTCTGGCCGGCGGACTGTTGACTGTCCTTCGCGATCGCGACTTGCGCGGCACCCTGGCCCTGCGCGCTCACTCGGGCGTCCGCGAGCATTATCGAGTCGACACGATGGCCGAACGGACCGTGGAAATTTTCGCGCGGCAAAAAACGCCCGTATTGCAGGATGCCTGAATTGCTCGAAGCCAAAAACCTTTCCAAGTCCTATGAAACGCCGGGCGGCGCGCTACCAATTCTGAATGGCGTGACGCTATCGCTGGACACCGGCGACGCGATCTCCATCGTCGGCCCGTCGGGCAGCGGGAAGAGCACGCTGCTCTATATCCTCGGCGCGCTGGAGTCCCCCACGTCAGGCGAAGTAACGCTCGATGGCTGCAACCCGTTCTCGCTTTCCGACAAGGACGTCTCCGCGTTTCGCAATAAAGAGGTCGGCTTCGTGTTTCAGGATCACTGCCTGTTGCCGCAGTGTTCGGTGTTGGAAAACGTGCTGATTCCCACCATGGTGGGCGACGGCGACCGCGACGCGCAGCAGCGCGCGAAACAACTGCTCGATCAAGTCGGCCTGTCGCAGCGGCTCGATCATCGTCCATCGGAATTGTCGGGCGGCGAAAAGCAGCGTGTCGCGATTGCACGGGCGATGATTCGCGGCCCGAAACTGTTGCTTTGCGACGAGCCGACGGGCAATCTCGACCGTCACACGGCAACGCGGGTTGCGGACCTGTTGCTCGAAATGAATTGCGCCTCGAAAACCATTCTTGTCGTGGTCACGCACAGCGCCGAACTCGCGGCCCGGTTTCCGAAGGTCTTTGAGCTGGTCGAAGGCCAACTGGTCGCGCGATGAGTTTAGTCCGGCGCAGCCTCGTCTACTATTGGCGCACGAACCTCGCCGTGACTCTCGGGGTCGCGACCGCGGTCGCCGTGCTTTCCGGAGCGCTGCTGGTGGGCGATTCCGTGCGTGCCAGTCTGCGCGATCTCGTTCTGTCGCGACTGGGAAAAACGCAGGCCGTCGTCACCAGCGCGCAGTTTTTTCGCGAACAACTTGCGGCCGAAGTGACGGGCGCCGCGCCGCTGATCGCGATGCAGGGCGTCGTTACTCATGAAAAAGACGGCCGCCGAGCCTACCAGATCGCCGTCTACGGAGTCGATGACCGGTTTTTCAAATTCAATGGATATGCGCAGCAGCCGCCGTCGGGCAATGACGCGCTGCTGACTCCTGCGCTAGCCCGCGATCTCGGCGCGCAGCCGGGCGACTCGATTCTTCTGCGCGTAGAAAAGCCGTCGGCCATTCCGCGCGAATCTTTGCAGGGGCGGAAGGAAGATTCCGGCCGCACTCTGCGTCTGACTGCGTCGGTGGAGGCTCCGGAATTTGCATTACAGCCCTCGCAGGGCGATGTTTCGGCGATCTATGTGTCGCTGCGGCGATTGCAGAGGGATCTGGCGCAGCCGGCGCGCGTCAATACGTTGCTTTTACCGTCGGGGCAATTTCCGAAAGAAAAAGTCACGCTCGACGATCTCGGGATCAAGATCCGTGCGCTGCCCTACGATTTGTCCGTCGAGACGGCAAGCGCGGTGATGAGCGATGCGCTGGTCGCGACGGTTGAAAAGGCTGCCGGCGCGAACGCGGTGCCCATCTTCAGTTACGTTGCGAACGCGATTCGCATTGGGGATCGCGAGGTGCCGTATTCCATTGTGACGGGAATTGGCCAGGAGGACGGAATTGAGCTGGGCGATTGGGCGGCGAAGGACCTGAACGCAAAGCCGGGCGACGAGGTGACGCTCGATTATTTTTATTGGGAACCCTCAGGGAGCCTTGTCACGCGCAGCGCGAAATTCAAGCTGACAATAACTCCTCCGATGATGCGAATGCCGGTGGACCGGGATTTTACGCCGGAATATCCGGGAATCACGGAGGCGCAGAGCATTAGCGACTGGGACCCTCCGTTTCCCGTCGACTTGAAAAAGGTCCGGCCGCGCGATGAAGAGTATTGGAAAAGATATCGCACCGCGCCGAAGGCGTTCATCTCGTTGTCGACAGCCCAGAAACTATGGGGATCTCGCTTCGGCAACGTCACGTCGGTACGCGTCCGTCGAGACTTGGTGGTTGAACGAGAGGAGTTCCACATCATCTACCTGGGGCGCCCTCGCAATGATGATGCTACCGATGTAGCCGACTTTGCGCGTAAACTCAGAGCCCTTATCGACCCGCAGGCGCTCGGCATGGCGATCATCGAGCCGCGCGCGCAGGCGCTCAAACAGGCCGTAGGGTCGACCGACTTCGGCCAGTACTTCACCTATTTCAGTTTCTTTCTGGTGGTTTCCGCGCTGTTGCTGACCGGACTGTTCTTCCAGTTAGGCATCGGCCAGAGATTGCGGGAGATCGGAACGCTGCGCGCCGTTGGATTCCCGGCGTCGAGAATCCGGCGATTATTCGTCGCCGAAGGATTTGTTTTGTCGATTGCGGGAGTCGTCGTGGGATCGGCCGGAGCGGTCGCCTACGCGGCATTTCTACTCTACGGATTGAAAACGTGGTGGCGGGGCGCGGTGGGAACCGGACTGCTCACCTTGCACGTATCCGCGGATTCGCTGGCAGGCGGCGGAATCGCGGGTGTACTGATCGCGTTGGTGTGCGTGCTCGCGACGTTGCGAAGCCTGAAGCGCAGCTCGCCGCGGGAACTGCTCTCTGGAAATCGCGCCGCGGAGCAGAATCCGAAGCACGGAACGCGATGGCTGCGAATCGTTGCGGCGCTGTCGATCGCGTTCGTGATCGCGCTGGTGGGCGCGGCATTCGCCCACGCCATTCCCGATGCTGGAGCTTTCTTCGGCGCCGGCACGCTGTTGTTGATCGGAGCGATTTTCTTCGAATGGGCGCGCCTTCGCGGCGTGAACGGAATGGTCGCGAGCGTCGTGAAACTCGGCGTCCGCAACGCCAGCTACCGGCCCGGACGCAGCGTGCTGGTGATCGCGTTGATTTCCTCCGCCGTGTTTCTTGTCGTCGCTCTCGATGCGTTTCGGCGCCCGCCGGTCGCGGTTTCCGACCCGCATTCCGGCACCGGAGGATTTCCACTTGCCGCGGAATCGCAGCTGCCGATTTTCTGGGATCTGAACACGTCCGCCGGGCGCGACAATCTGAACCTCGGCGCGATTAAGGACGCGAAGTTTTACGCGTTCCGCTTGCGTCCGGGCGAGGACGCGAGCTGTCTGAATCTTTACGAGCCGCGGACTCCGCGCATCCTCGGCGCAAGCCGCTCCTTTCTGGATTTGAACCGGTTTTCTTTTGCCGAAACTATCGCCAAAGCCCCGAACCCGTGGCTGCTTCTCAATGCCGATCCGCAGGACGGCGCGATTCCGGCCATCGCCGACGCCAACTCCATCACCTACGTGCTGCATCATCAGGTCGGCGACATCTTCGATGCGGGCGGCGTGAAAGTGAAGCTGGTCGCCGCGCTCGACGACAGTATTTTTCAGAGCGAACTCATCGTTTCGGAGAAAAACTTCACTCGCTCCTTTCCCGATGAACAGGGCTTCCGTTATTTCCTGATCGAAGGCCCCCCCTCGATCGCCGCGCCACTAGACGACGTGCTTTCCGATTACGGGTTCGACGCGGTGTCGACACCGGAGCGCCTCGCGGCGTACCATCGGGTCGAAAACACATATCTCTCGACGTTTCAGGCACTCGGCGGATTAGGCCTGCTGCTGGGCACGCTGGGCCTGGGCGCCGTGCTGCTGCGCAACGTGATGGAGAGGCGGAAAGAACTGGCGCTGCTCCGCGCCGTCGGCTATCGGCCGGAGCACTTGCGAACGATGGTCATCGCGGAAAACACCTACCTGCTCATCGCCGGAACAGCGATCGGAGCCGTCTCCGCATTGGTCGCGATACTTCCGGCCTTTCTCCAGCGCGGAGGACATCTGCCGAATCCTTCGCTCGCGCTGCTGCTGCTCGCGGTGCCCCTGGCAGGCATGGCCGCATCGCTGATTGCCGTGCATATGGTCGCTCGCGCGCCGCTGCTCGAAACGCTACGGGCAGAGTAGTATCCTTTCTGGATATGAAGCTCGCGGCGATCCCCGCCTTTCTTCTATGTTTCTTCGCGGCCGCCTTCGCTGAGAATTGGCCCCAATGGCGCGGACCTTCGGCCAACAGCGTCAGCGGCGAAAAAGATCTTCCCGTGCACTGGACCGCCTCGGAAAACATCTCCTGGAAACTGCCTCTGCCGGCCTGGAGCGGATCGACGCCGATTATCTGGGGCGACCATATTTTCATGAACGTCGCCGAAGGGGGCAGTCTTTATCTCTGGTGCGTCGAGCGCAAGGGGCCGAAGGTCGAGTGGAAGAAACTGCTGGGCGATGGCGACCACAAGGAGAGGAAGCAGAACATGTCCTCGCCTTCGCCCGTCACCGACGGCAAAAATGTCTGGGTGCTCACCGGCACCGGCGTTCTGAAGGGTTTCGATTTCGCGGGCAACGAAATCTGGGGCCGCGAAATTCAGAAGGAATACGGAAAATTCGGCCTGAACTGGGGCTATGCGTCAAGCCCCGTGCTGTTCGACGATTCGCTCTACGTGCAAGTGATCCACGGCATGAGAACGTCCGAAGCGAGCTACATTCTTCGCATCGACAAGAAGACCGGCAAGACGCTCTGGCGCATCGAGCGCCACACGGAAGCGGTCCGCGAGTCGCACGATTCCTACTCGACGCCGGTCATCGCGAAGACCGGTGAAGGCACGCAGTTGATCGTGCTCGGAGGTGACGTGGTCACCGGCCACGATCTGAAAACGGGTGAAGAAATCTGGCGCGTCACCGGATTCAATCCGCAAAACTACCAGGACTACCGCACCATCGCGTCGGCCACGTTCTTCGACGGCCTCGTCTACGCGCCCACGCGGGAGCGGCCTCTGCAAACGTTCAAAGTCGGCGGCAAAGGCGACATCACCCGAACCAACGTGCTGTGGAAGTTCGAGAAAGGGCCCGACGTCCCGACGCCCGTGACCGACGGAAAATATTTTTACTCGGTGAACGATCGCGGCATCGTCTGGTGCCTGGACGCCAAGACCGGCGAGGAAGTTTATGGCGGCCAGCGCATGAAGCCCGGAACTTACTCCGCGTCGCCCATTCTCGCCGACGGGAAAATCTACATCACCAATGAGGACGGCTTGACCACGGTGCTGAAAGCCGGTCCGCAATTCGAAATACTTGCCGAGAACAGCGTCAACGACTATTGCCTGAGCACCATCGCGATATCCGACGGTCAGATTTTCCTCAGAACGTCGCAGACGCTGTACGCCATTGGGAAACGAAAGTAAATGCGATTCACTCTTGGATTATTGATGTGCGCCGCGCTTGCCTCCGCGCAAGACGAGAAGCCTTTGCGTGTGGCCATCGCCGGCCTGGCCCACGGCCACGTCGACGGTTTCTTTCGCGCCCTGCAAAAACGGAAGGACGTGGAAATCGTCGGCGTGTTCGATCCAGACTTAGCGCTGCACAAGAAATATGGAGACCGCTATCCCCTCGAGAGCGGCCTCTTCTTCACGAGCCTGGGGGCGATGCTCGATAAAGTGAAACCGGAAGCGGTGGCCACGTTCACCAGTACGTTCGACCATCCTGTCGTCGTCGAAGCGTGCGCGGCCCGCAAAATTCCGGTGATGATGGAAAAGCCTCTCGCCGTCAGCATGGAGCACGCCAGCGTGATTCGTGAGGCAGCCGCGCGCAGCGGCATCCCCGTCATCGTGAACTATGAGACCACGTGGTATCGCAGCCACGCCGAAATGCACAATCTGATTAAAGAGCAGAAGGCGATGGGCGACATCCGCAAGATGGTCGCCATGGACGGCCATCAGGGACCGCAGGAGATCCATGTCGGGCCCGAATTCTTCGCCTGGCTCAGCGATCCGGTGAAGAACGGCGCCGGCGCGCTGTTCGACTTCGGCTGCTATGGCGCGAACCTCATGACCTGGATGATGGACAACCAGCGCCCGCTCCGCGTCACCGCCATGACGCAGCAGATCAAGCCGGAGATTTACCCGCGCGTCGACGACGAGGCGACGGTGCTGGTGGAGTATCCTCACGCCCAGGGCATCATTCAAGCCTCCTGGAACTGGCCTTTTTCGCGCAAGGATTTCGAGGTCTATGCGCAACGCGGCTACGCCGACGCCATCGGCGGCAATTCGCTGCGCGTGCGCTTGCCCGGCCAGAAGGAAGAATCGCGAACGCCTCCCGAAATTGCGCCGGACGAGCGAGACTCCGTCTCCTATCTCATCGCCGTTGTCCGCGGCCGCCGCAAGCCCGAGGGATTGTCGTCGCTCGAGAACAACATAATCGTCACGGAAATCCTCACCGCCGCCCGCGAATCCGCACGCAGCGGGAGGACAGTCGTGCTGCCTAAAAATTAAGCGGCGGCCTTGGTCGCCTTCGCAACCTCACTGGCTTCCTTCGCCAGATTTCCGCTTTCGATCTTGAACCTCGGATTATTCAAATTGGCCGGAACCTGTCCACCAGGTTTCCCAACTCGCGGCTGCGCCAGGAGATTTTCTGACCCTCGGACAATCGCTTTCAGGCAGTATTCATGTTTTCAGTGTGGAATCCCAATCTCCCCAAGGGCTGGGGTGACGCCCCACGGGCACGTTGACTTCCTGGTAATGTCCCACACCCGCTCGTTTTACATATTCGGCCGCGGGAAGGAAGTCGTCCTTTCTCTTACGCAGAGTCGCATCGAGGGCACGATCCAGTCGCGATCGCAGGTCTTTGTGTTCGCTCTTCTCGCAAAGGTTGTGCATCTGAAACGGATCGCGCTCGTTGTCGTACAGCAGCCAGGGGCCTTTGATGGAGCGCACGTAGGTGTAGCGCTCGGTCCGCAGACCGCGATACTCGGCGAAGCCGTAACGCCTGGCCTCCGTGATCGGAACCGGCAGATTCACGAACGCAGCCGCATCTCGCGGCATCGGCGCGCCGAAAAAATCGGTTCCTTCTACTGATTCGGGAATAGAGATTCCGCTCAATCCCAGCAGCGTCGGCATCAGGTCCGGCGAATTGATCGGCGTCCGAATGCGTCGCGCTTTATGCCCGAATTTTCGCGGATAACGCACCAGCAGCGGGACGCGGATCGATTCGTCCCATGGGTAAAGCTTGGTGGTTAATCCTTGCGAGAGCATCATGTCGCCATGGTCCGACGTGAAGACGACAATTGTATCCTCGGCCATGCCGGTTTTTTCCAGGGTGAGCAGAGTTCGGTCGAGGCAATCGTCCACCGCGGCCATGTGCGCGTAATAGCCGCGCAGAATATCGGTGGCCTCCCTCCGTTTTTCCGCCGGCACGTTCGCCCGCAGCTGGATGTTCTTGTCGCGATACATCGCCTGGTAACGCTCCGGCGCAGTAGCGTAAGGAAAATGCGGCGGACCCAGCGAAAGCACCAGAAAGAATGGCGCGGCCCGCCGTTCGATAAAGCCGCAAGCATCGTCCGTCTGCGCGATGGCATCGTATCCAGGCCAGTATTTCGGCGTTGGATCGTTTCCCTCGTAATAGAGCGAGTGGTTGTATTCATGAGTGCACTCGCACGCTTTCCAGTAGTCGAACCCGAATCGCTTTTCCGGCGGAATGTACGCCAGCCTCCGCCCATACTTGCCGTCCGGACTCCCGTAGAGATGCCACTTGCCGATGAAACCGGTCGCGTAGCCGGCGTTCCGGAACGTCTCGCCCAGTGTCGGCCCGTTGGGCTTCAACTCCACATCGTTAATGAAGACGCCGTTGGTGAGCGGATATTGTCCCGTCATCAAACTCGCGCGATAAGGACAGCAAACAGGACAACCCGAGACCGCGTTTTCAAAACTGACGCTTTCCGCGGCCAGACTGTCCAGCACGGGAGTGCGGACATTCGGGTCGCCAGCATAACCGGTGGACTGGGCTCGCCACTCATCGGCCAGCACGATCACGACGTTTGGACGCCGCACCCCCTGCCCCAATAGCGCCGGCGCTCCGCCAACCAGTTGCAGAAACGTTCGTCTATTGAACATCGTTCTACTTCGGCTCCGGCACGGTAGGCCTCCCGTAAACCTTCTTCAGCGATTCCCGATACTCATCGAACAGCACGCGGATGCCGTCGAACTCATGCTGCACTGCCGCGCGATAATCGGCTCGCGTCAGAAAATCGTACAGCAGCGCCGTCATCGCCTGCGCGTCCGTCACGAATCCCTTATGCCCGACCTCGGTCAACGCGTCGGCTTCCATGCCGTAGGTATGATACGACCCGTTGCTGGTGAAGGCGCTGAATCCAATCCCTGGAACCGCGCTTGACACGCTGCCCGTTTCGTCGAAGCCTTGCGGCTTGCCCGGCGCCTCCTCGATCCTGGTCGCTCCGTAGTGCTTCATATACGCGAACGCAACCTCCGCCAGCGTCGCCGAAGAAACACCGTCGCGCATTCTGCCGTAGTTGTCGATTTTGACCTTCGTGCCCGTCGCCAGCGCCGCCGCCTTCGCCGCATTGTCGGTAAATTCCCGAACCTGTTCCAGGTAGACCTCGTCCGGATAGCGAATGTAGAAATCCGCCTGCGTACGGTCCGGAACCACGTTCGGCGCCGCGCCGCCCTCTGTGATAATCCCCTGAATGCGCGCTTCCGGACGGATGCTGGAGCGCACCGCGTCGATATTGTTGAACAGATGAATGACCGCCTCCAGCGCGTTGCGTCCATTCCACGGCATCATCTGGTGCGAGGGCGCGCCGCTGAAGGTATATTTCACCCCGTCGATATTCAGGCAGCAGGAACCGAACCCGGGCGCGGGCCTCTGCGTCGCCATGCTCGAATGACTGCGGACGATGACATCGATCCCCTTAAAAACTCCCGCCTCGAACATCTGCGTCTTCGCTACCGGAGGCATCATCTCTTCGCCCGGCGTGCCGAACACCGTGACCGACCCCGGCGCGTGCGTGCGCTCCATCAGCTCAGTGATCGCGACGGCCGCCGCGAGCCCCACCGGCCCCTGCGCGCTGTGCTGATCGCCATGAAACGCGCCCTTGGTGCCGCGCAGCGCGTCGTATTCGACAATCACGCCCAGCGCCGGATGATCGTGGCTGCCCTTATACCGCGCGACGAACGCCGTCTTCAGATCCGCGACTCCCGGAGTAATTTCAAATCCATGTTTCTTCAGATATGCCGTCAGGATCCCCACCGACCGCGTTTCCTGAAACCCGATCTCCGGATGCCTGGTGATGTCGTCGGCCATCGCCAGCAGTTCTTTCTCCATCAGCTCGCGAGCCCGCGCCGCCGCCTGGTCGCGCGCGGCGTTTGGCGCCGTCAGTTTCGATACCAGCGAAGGAACGTCCAACGATTTCTCGAGCTCGCCCATCTTACGAATCACATCATGAGCCGCTTCGCGCTCGGTAGGCGTGTCCTGAACTAAAGCGGCGGCGAGGAGAAGATGCCAAAACATCATCTATAGATGATAAACTGATGTCAGGATGCGCACAACATTGACTCTCGACCCCGACGTCGCCATGAAGCTAAAAAAACGCATGGCCGAGAAGAAGCTTACCTTGAAGGAAACCGTAAATCAAACCCTCCGGTCCGGCCTCAAGGTGGTGGAAAAGAAAAGAGCTCCGTTCCGGGTGATCCCGCATTCGTTCGGCTTTAAGCCCGGAATCGATCAGAATAAATTGAACCAGCTCCTGGACCAATTGGAAGCTGAGGAATTCGTGAGGAAGATGAACCGGTGATCATTCCGGATGTCAACATCCTGGTGTACGCCTACAACAAAGACGCGAAGCAGCACAAGGCGGCCAAGGAGTGGTGGGAGGGGACTTTGGCCCAGCCCCAGCCCGTGGGTCTGCCATGGGTGACGATTCTAGGCTTCATTCGAATCAGTACGCAGCGGCGCATCATCGAGAATCCGATGTTCCCGCGAGACGCAATAGAGCGAGTGCGGAGTTGGCTTGCACTCCCCAACGTTGAAATTATCTCGCCCGGCGAAGAGCATCATCACATTCTGTTTCGCTTGATTGAGGAGGTGGGAACCGCCGGCGACTTGACCACGGACGCTCATCTTGCCGCCTTGGCGATCGAACATCGGGGCCAAATCGTTTCTACCGACACGGACTTTGCCCGCTTCCGTGGATTACGATGGTTCAATCCGACGGAGGTATAAATGAATCGACGCAGATTCCTCGAAACGGCCGCCCTCGCCCCCGCAGCTTTTCAAGCTGTCGCACCGCAATCCGCCAACGCCGCCCCCACGCCCCCCGGCCGAATGAAGTGCGGCACCCAGCACAACTCCACCGACGAAGTCCTCACCATTATGGCCGCGCTCGGCGTGAACCATATTTGCAGCACTCTTCCCTCAGCGAAATTCGACGCCGCCTGGAGCGTGGAAGGACTCACCAAACTCCGCGAACGCGTCGAATCGCACGGCATTAAACTTGAAGCCATCCCTCTGCCGCTCAGCTCCGCCTATATCACCAAGAGCGAAAACCCCAACATCATGCTCGGCAAGAGCCCGGAACGCGACCGCGAGATCGACAACATCCAGCAGATGATCCGCAACGCCTCCGCCGCGAGCATCCCCGCGCTCAAATACAACATGAGCATCCTCGGCGTCGTGCGCAGTGGAACCTCCGTCGGCCGCGGAGGCGCCAAACTCAGCACCTTTGTCTACGCCGACGCCAAACAGGACCCGCCCCTCACCGAAGCCGGCCCCGTCAGCGTGGACCAGGCGTGGGAACGCATCACCTATTTTTTGGAACGAGTCATCCCGGTGGCCGAAGAGTTTAAAGTGAAGATGGCGTGTCATCCGCACGACCCAGGCATGCCCCGGGACAAAGGATTCCGCGGAGTGCATCGGGTGCTCGGCAGCGTCGACGGGCTGAAGAAATTCATCTCCATCAAGGAGAGCCCGTATCACGGCCTGAATTTCTGCCAGGGCACCGTTTCAGAGATGCTCAAAAATCCGAATGAGGAAATTCACGACGTCATCCGCTATTTCGGCGGGCGAAAAAAGATATTTAACGTCCATTTCCGCAATATTAAGGGCGGCTTTCTCAACTTCCGGGAGACATTTCCCGACGATGGCGACGTCAATATGATCCGCGCCATCCGGACCTACAAGGAAGTCGGCTACGACGGCATGTTAATGCCGGATCATGTCCCGAAAATCGACGGCGATACCAGCGGCAAACAAGCGTTCGCTTTCGCCTTCGGCTACATCCAGGCGCTCATCCAAATGGTCTACTCGGCTGGGTGAAAACCCGCCTTAGGCAAGAGTGTGGGGCGGGCTATTCAGCCGGCAGCCTGCTTCCAGCAGGCTCTTCGTTGCAGCAAACAAGAGCCGGCCGGAGGGCGGCTGCCGGCTGATAGCCCGCCCCACATTTGAAACTGGCGTTTGTGCAAGCGTGTTCGGCTACCGCAAACGGACTTTCTTCGGCACCGCCAGATCCGGCCGATCCGCTTGACGGAAGTGCAGCAATCGAGGACCTTTCAGCGTCCCTCCCCGTCCGTAACGATTCAGCGATGACGACCCGATGTGCAGCAGCGCCGCCATCGCAATCCAAACCTGCCAGTGTGAAAACAACCCGGTGATCGCGAACGCCCCCGCCATCCCCAGATCTGATGCGAGCCTCCAGACTCCGAGTATGTAGGCCATGAGCACGGCCGGCATCAGGAGTGTGCCAATGGCGGATGCCACTTGGCGATTCTTTCCGACCTTCCGCTGAACCGGAGGTCCTTTCCGAAGCTTAATCCGGACCACCATAAGTAAGGTGACAACCCTAGACCAAGCTTAGCAGGAAATACCGAGATTTACTTTAAGGTCACCGCTTTACCAGTCTTAATACTCTGTTTCGCCGCGTCGATAATCTCCACCACCTGGACGTTAATATCCAGTGCCACCAAACCCTCCGGCGCCGTGTGGCTCTGGATCGCGTTCGCCATATACGCCAGCGGACTCGACCTCTCCTTCGGCAGCGGATCGATCTTCACCGGTTCATAAGCCGCGCCGCGTCCGCTCTTGCGAACCTCGACCTTATTGTTCACCATGGTCATGCTCGCCTTGCGTCCGAACACTTCCAGGTCCTGAAAACTGCGCGGCAGATCCCAGCTTCCTTCGAAAATGCCTGTGCCGTCCTTGTACCCCAGAACCAGCGTTGCGTTATCCTCCACTTTCGGAAACCGCTCCGGCTGCATGTGGTCGGCGCGCGCATACACCGTCTGGGGCATCCCCATGTACCAGAGGCTCCACAGCGCGTTGTAGCATCCGAAGTCCATCAGCGCCCCGGCGCCGTTTTTCACCGGATCGGTCAGCCACGCGAAAAAGAACGAACTGCGCGGCCCCTCGGATCCCGGTCCGCCATGCCCCACCACGCCCCGCAGCCGGTACACTTTGCCCAACTCGCCCGAATCCGCCAGCTTGCGCGCCGTATAATTCGACGCCCACCACGCCATCTGATAATTCGTCATCACGTAGATGCCGCTCTTGGTTGCGATCTCGCGGATCGCCGCCGCGTCCTTGGCCGTCGACGCCAGCGGCTTTTCGAAAATCACGGAAATCTTGCGCTCCGCGCACGCTTTCACGATCTCCAGATGCCGGTTGTTCTCGACAAACGCCCACACGAAGTCCGGCTTCACCGTGTCCAGCATCTTGTCGTAGTCGGAATAAATCAGGTTGTCGGCGACGCCGGCCTTCTTGGCCTCCGCCACCAGCTCCGGATGCTCCTCGGCCACGCCCACCAGTTGGACCACGTCGCCCCGCACCATGTTCGGCAGTTGACTCCAGACGTGGGAATGAAGCAATCCAATGACAGCAATCTTAGGCGGCGCAGCAACCGCGAGCGGCAGCGAAGCGAAAAAAATCAATAGGTTTTTCATGACGAGAGAAAGGCGGGCACGACCAAGCCCGCCCTAAAATCATACACCCGTCTTATTCTGGCTCCTGGCTCCCGGCTCCTGGCTCCTTTCTTCCTACCGCCGGCAAGCGATCGCCGCGTTAATCTCGCGCAGCGCAGCATCGGTGGTCCGCACCGCATCGGCCCGGTGCCCGCAGAAGTCATGCGCCGCATGCTCCAACTCGGCCTTTGCCTCGCGCAGCTCATTGGCCGCCGCGCGCATGTGCGGATACTCCCTCTGCGGCTCCGGCGCCGGCGAGGTATTCGCCGCCCTCGGCACCGCAATCGTGCCGACGGCCATCAACAAAACCCAAGGTCCAAATCTCAGAAACTGTTTTTTCATGGGACATCCTCCTAAATGTGAGTACTGGGCACTGATTATAATCAATCTCCCGCCTGCAACGTGGCGCACGCACTCTCGAAAACATCCTTTGGCAGTCGGCAGCGATCAAGCACCGGGGACTGACACCTTTTTCGCCCCTCACTGTGCGGACAACAAGAAAACCTTCGCGGCGAAAAAGGCTGTCTGTCCCCTGCCTACCACCGATTGAGGTCGCAGCGCTCATCCAAGTGTTTTCATTCCTATCGTTGCCCAGCCGCTGGGCAGGGGGAACACTCGTGCGTGCCGCGTCGACACTCGTGTCGACGCCCGGAGCCTCCGCCGATTTGTGAGATTCCTGTAAAAAGATTCCCCCTCCCGATCCGCACCGCACGCCTGGCGACCTTCAGTGATAGAGTAGAATTCCATAACCTTCCGGCACGTGCTGGAAACGTAGTTTAAGGAGACTGTAGCGATGCGGCTCTCTCTGGTTGGACTTATATTCAGCGTCGCGGGAATGGGGATTTCCGCACAGGACTTTGCCGGTGAAACCTGGCAACTGGAAAGCAAGGGCGACGCCATCGAGGCGCGCGCGCGCTTGCAGAAGGCGGTCGACGCCTCTCCCCAGGATCCCTCGGCTCTGCGCGCCTACGCCGAGTTTCTCGATCGCCATCGCGACCCCTCCGCCCGCGCCATTTACGCCCGCCTCGATCAGGCTCTTTCCCGCGATGCCGGCGGCGCCGCCAACCGCCAGTCCGTCCTCCGGCGCCTCACCATCCTCGATCTTCTTGCGGGCGATCGCCCCTCCGCCGTTCAGCACCTGAGCGCCTATCATGCCGCTGGCGGCTCCGGCCTAACTCTGCCTGCCGCCCTGCCGTCCGAAACGGCAAAGGAAGTCTTCATCGAAATTCCCGGCCCCCTGCGTTCCTTTGCCCGCATGGCCGCGCTCTCGCCCGACCTGCGTCCCGAGGACCTGTTGACGGCCCTCGCGCGTAACGTGGTCACCAATGGCTACCAGGCCGCCAGTTCCAACGAAACCCTGGAACAAACCGAGTACCTCAAGCTCGTCGTCCGCTACCTTTCCCAGGCCCATGAACTCGATCGCCTCGGCGGTGACAAAAAGGTCATCCGCATCGAAACCTGCGAATCCACCCAGACGGGCGATATCCTGCGCATCCTCGGCTACCGCATGCGCGGCGGCTGCGGATCCGACGTGGTGCTCGAAACCGTCAACGCCACCCGCGCTTTTCTCACCATCGATTCCGGATTTCCCCTCGCGCAGCTCGAACAGGCCCTCCGCACCAACCGTCCTTTCGTGCTCGATTACCACCCCGCCCGCATTCCCGTGCTCTATGACGTCGATTATTGGCAGTCGGCCAAGGACAAAACCACTGGCGCATTTATCGATTTCTTCTTGTCGGATCCTTCCTTGTGCCGCCTCTACCTGGGCCTCGCCAAGCTCGATCCGGAAACCGCGCAGGCCCTGCGTGCTGCCATTCCCGCGCCGCGCCTGCGAATCTACTCCCACGTGCTCGATTTTTACGGCGGCATGTTCCAGATTCGCGGTGGAAAGGCCGCGGTTCCCGGCGGCGCTCGTTCCGAAAAAATGTGGGCCGAACTCGCCGGCGCCCCTCCTGCCAACGGCGCCGCGTTTATTGAAAAACTCATCGCCCGCGACGATGGCTGGATGGCCAGCTACTTCGACGCCCTGGCCCGCATCAACGGCCCGGTGAAGGATTACTTGTGCGAGCCCGAGCGCATGAAGCGCTTCTATCTGGCCATTCGCGGCCGCGTCACCAGTCCCGGCCCCGCCCGCCCTGTGTTTCGCGGCAACACCGATATGCTGTTGCTCACCACGCGTCTTCGCCTCGATAAGGACGGTAGGCCGCATATCCCCGGCAATCTCGATGTCTGGAAGGCTCTCTTCGTCAGCCATCCGGCGGGCAAGTACGACGTCAAGTTGAGCAAAGCCGCGCCCTCCTGGAAGGATCCCGACGACGTCCTGGAGGCTCTCTTCGGCCTGTCCCGCAAAGCGGTGGAAAATGAGCCGCTCAAGATCTTCATGGCCTTAAGCGACGTCGACCGCAATCGCAGCACGCCTCTCGAGGCCTCCACCGTCGACCGCTTGGCCCGCGAATATCATACGCTCAGCGCGCAGTATCCGCTATTTTCCGAGGCGCCCGCGGTCTCCGACAAAACAATTCTCGCGTTTCTCGATGCCATTCACGCGATCAATAAGATAGGCGACCAGTCCGTCCGCGCCAACGCCGCCGGCACCCTGCAAGCCCTCGCCGGCCTGTGGCAGATTTTTGTCCGCCAGGGCAGCATCCCGACCGCGCGGTCGGATCAGGCTCTGGCCCGCATTGTCGAGCCGTTCCAGAAGATCCAGGGCGAACGCGAGATCTTCGACGGCGGGCGTAACGGCGTCAAAGTCCTGTTTGAAGCCACCGGTTCGCCAAAGAATGCGTCCCCTCAGGACCGCATGATGGATCTTCTCGCGGGCACCGGTTCCACCGAAGCGTCCGACGCCCGCCAGCAGCTTGCCGAGGATATGATCCGCGTGTTCGAGGCCCAGCGCCTCGTCTCGCTGTCCACCCTGTTCGACCTCGCCGACAACCTGGAAAGCGTCACCCGCGGCGAGAAGCTCAACACTGCGCTGGCCGCGAAGCTTGCCACGCGCATTTCCGATATCCAGTTGCCGCGCAGCACCTTCACTTCCACCGAAAGAAACTCGCTCGCCTTCGGCTACTACACTGAAAAACACATCGAAGCGCAGCGAAAACTGAATCTGCGCCAGGCCATTGAAAGGGCCGCCAGCGACCCGAATAAACTAAAGGATCTACGCGGCACCCTCGCGCCCTTCCTGCGGGACACCCTCGTCGGTTACAACTATATTCACTACGCGCCCCCCGGCGCGCAGGTGTTGCTTACGAATCCCCTGTTTGTCCGGAACCACGATTTTATCGGCATTCAAGGCTCCGGACAGACCTGGAAAACAACCGAGGTGTTCGGGACCGGCTGGCCCGCCAACGCCGGGGGCCGCCTGGTCGGCTCGCTCGCGTCCTTGCCCTACGCCCTGGCCGAAGCCGAACAAAACTTCATGATCCCGTCCCGCGAACAGGCTCTCATCTGGGGCGACCTGGTTCCGCAGATGATCCTCAGCGCCGTGATCCCGCGCTGGTGGGACGTCACGCCGCTTCAGATCCACTGGGTCGGCGTGAATATGGCGTACGCCGAAACGCTGCTGGCCGAAAGCGCGCTTAACCCGGATCGCCGCGCGCAGGTCCTGGCGGTTCTCGAACGTTATGCGCCGCCCGCCCGCATCCGGAAAATGGACCGTCTCCTCGCCGCGGGCGACGTCAAGCTCGCCGAGGAAAACATCGTGCCTTCGGAAATGTATCTGCTCGCCACCGAAATGGCCGCCCAGGACCACGACTCGCCGGCCGCCGCCAACATCCTCGCCCTGGCCGCTCAGGCGCCGGATCAGGTCAGCCCCCGCGCCATCTCCCGCGCCTTCGGAACTCCCAAGCCGACGCTGGCGAATTCCTATCAACCCGAGCTCCTCAACCTGCGAACATTCCCCACGCTGATGGGATATTCCAGCCGCATCCTGGCCGAAAGCTGGGAATCGAACATTCTATACTACGCCGCGCTCGCCGACGAAGTGCACGCCAAGCCCGCGCAACTGAACGTCTTAATCCCCGCCTGGACCGAACAGACCGTAGAACAGATTTTCGCAACGCATCTCGAGGACTGGCCCGCGTTATTGCGCAGCCTGCGCCTGGTCGGCGACGATGTCCGCCAGAAAGCCCGCAAACAACTGACCGGCGCCGCGGCGGACAACGAATGACCCGGTGGTACGATCCAAACCGGAGGAGGACCCCATTGAATCGCGACTCAAAACTCCTAAAAAATACCGTACTTATCGCCCTTGCCTCCCTGGCCTTCGCCCAAGACCATCCCATCTTCAAAGTCAAAG
This sequence comes from Bryobacterales bacterium, assembly GCA_963749245.1. Classification (GTDB taxonomy): domain Bacteria; phylum Acidobacteriota; class Terriglobia; order Bryobacterales; family Bryobacteraceae; genus Palsa-187. Next base: position 29,717 of record CAVVNE010000017.1, on the reverse strand, counting down.
TCGACATGGTGGTGCTCAGCTTCCAGGTCACCGACAACAAGGGCCACTATATTAACGGCCTCAAACCGAAGGATTTCCGCGTGCTCGAAGACGGCATCCCGCAGAAGTTCGTCACCTTCGCCGAAGGCAGCAAACCTCCGGTGGAAATCAGCCCGCAGGGCGTCCTGAAGCCTATCCCCATCACCGAAGCGGGCGTTGCCGAGGGCCGCTCCGACGCCTTTGTAGGCACCAACGTCTTCGTTCTGTTCGACACCAGCAATTATATGTACCGCGGCTTCGTCTACGCCTCCGACGCCATCGCCGACTTCGTCCGCGGCCTCGACCGCGCCGATTCCGTAGCCATCTACACCTATAGCCGCAACCTCTCGCGCGCCGCTCCGCTGACCAAGGAGCGTAGCGACGCCATCTTCGGGCTCCGCAAAGCCGTCGCCGGCGACGCCTCGGCCCTTTACAACTGCCTGCTGCTGACCCTCCGCGACGCCGCCAAAGTGCCTGGGCGCAAAGTCGTCATCGTCTTCTCCAACGGCCCCGACGATTCCAGCATGGTCGCCCCCACCGACGTCTCCACCGTGGCCGAGGACGAAGGCATCCCCATCTACGTCATCTCCACCAACGAAGTGAACAAGGATCCCATCTCTTCGAGCGTGTTCAAACGCATGTCCACCCGCACCGGCGGCAAATCGTACTTCGCCAAAACCTGGCAGAAACAGGTCGAGGCCTTCGAAAACATCCGCGAGGATCTCGGCAACTCCTATACCATCACTTATTACCCGCAGCCGAATCCCAATGAAGGATTCCGCAAGCTGACGGTAGAAGTTCTTTCCGACGTAGGCAAGAAGTATCGCGTGCAGGTCCGTCCCGGCTATAAGCCCAAAGGTGGATTTCAATGAGAACAGTGTTTTGTCTCATTCTGCTGACCACCGCTTGTGTGAAAGCGCCCGACACCCGCGAGGCCGACATCAAAGCGATTAAGGACATGGAATCCGCCTGGTTAAAAACCGCCGCGACGAAGGACGTCGGCGCTTTTATCGCCTACTATGCCGACGATGCGTCGGTGTTGATGCCAAACGCGCCGATCTTCAACGGCAAGGCGGCCATCAAGGAATCGCTCAAGCCCCTGATGACCGATCCCAACTTCTCGGTGACCTTCATCCCTACCCGCGTCGAAGTCGCCAAAAGCGGCGACCTGGGCTTCACCCAAGGTCCCTATAAGATGACTTTTTCCGATCAACGCGGCAATAAATTCGAAGACGAAGGAAAATATCTGACCGTCTGGCACAAACAAGCCGACGGAACCTGGAAAGCCGTGGAGGATACTTTCATGTCCGATCTCCCACTGCCTCCTCCGCCGAATTAGCGCTACCGTTCCCCATCACCACCGCCGCCGCCCCCACAATCCCCGCCTCCGCCCCGAATTTCGCCGAGACAATCGGCAAATCTCTAGCATGGGGATTCACCGTCCGCGTGGGAACAACAGCGCGCAACCGCTCGAGCAGCGGCTCGCCGATCTTCGCCACTCCTCCGCCGATCACGATAATATCCGGATCCAGCAAACTCACCACGCTCCCCAGCCACGCCCCCAGTTGAATCGCTAAGTTATTCAGATCGTAAGCCCCCATCCGCTCCAGCACATGCCCCGACGCCAGCGCTTCGATGCACCCGATCGACCCGCAACGGCACACGGTCTGGCTCTTGTAGTCGATCGAAACATGCCCGCCCTCGGCCGCCGCGCCGTTCTTGCCGTGATAAATCTTCCCATCAAGAATAATCCCCGACCCGATTCCCGTTCCGATGGCCGCATAAAACACGCTGCTACAACCCTTTGCCGCTCCGAACCGCGCTTCGGCCAGACCCGCCGCATTGCAGTCGTTCTCGACCTTCACTCTCAGGCCCAATCGAGCTTGCGCCATTTCCTGGAGCGCGACATTGTTCCACCCCGGCAGATTCGGCGGATTCAGCACCACGCCCGTCTTCGGATTCAAAGGCCCCGGCGCGCAAATGCCGATGGCCGTGACGTCGCCCGTGATGCTTTCCTCAATCGCGCCCCACACCTGCCGGATGGAAACGTTATATCCTTCATTCGCCAGTGTCGGAACCGACCGGACGGCGGACACCTGCGCCTTCCGATTCACCAGTCCGGTTGCGATTTTCGTGCCGCCAATATCTACTCCTAGCACCATGCTCATATGGATTAGTTATGCTCGATTGTAGCCGATGGCACTGCTGACGATCTCAGGCGATCCGGCGTCGCGATGGGAAGAAGTCGCGCGCGCCGCCGCGCAACTGCTGCAATTCGAGCTGGTGACCGAAGCGCGCCTGGCGCAGTGGATAACCGAAGAGTTCGGGGAAACCCCGATACCGGATAAGGCCTGGAAACCGGCTGCCATGTCAATTTTGACGCGGATGGCGACCGAACATCATCTGGTCATCGCTGTCGCCGGAGCCGAGTCTCTTTTCAACGCGATGCCGATGCTGCTGCGCGCCGGCATCGTCGCCCCCGAAGCGCGCCGCGCCGGGAATGTGATGATCGATCAAAGGACCGATCGGCCCGCCGCGCTCAAATTGCTGGCCGGCCTCGATCAGGAAGCCAAGCGCCTCCGCAAGTCGCGATTCGGAAGAATCGCAAAGACGCTCGACGTCGTGTTGAACATGGAGTTCATGGACGCGCCGCAGGCAGCCGAAATCCTGCGCGCCGCCTGTTGCGCGCGCAATCTGGTTCAGCACGGTCTGCTCTCCGGCGCCGCTGAAGCGCAGATGCAGTTCCAGACACGGCTGCAACTCGCCCAGCACGGCATCGCGCCGGCCGGCCAGGCGAACTTGAAGCGCGTCGCCTTCGGCCATCCCAGTGAACAGATGTTCGCCAACCTCCTCAATTTTTATCGCATCGAGTGGGAGTACGAGCCGCGTAGTTTCCCGCTACAGTGGGACAAAGACGGCAAAGTGATGGAGGCCTTCACGCCCGATTTTTATCTGCCCGAACTCGATCTGTACGTCGAAGTGACCACCATGAAACAGGCGCTGGTAACCAAGAAAAACCGCAAGGTGAAGCTGCTGAAGGCCATTTACCCGCACATCAACATCCAGGTCTTTTATCAGAAGGATTTTCAGGATCTGGTGTTTAAGCACGGCCTGCGAACATGATCGAACGCATCCTGTTTACCGAGGAGCAGGTGAACGCCCGCATCAAGGAAGTCGCCGCGGAAATCAGCGCGAAGTTCAAGGGCCGGGAGCTGAAGCTGGTGGGCGTTCTGAAAGGCTCGGTGTTTTTCCTCACCGCTCTGGCCCGCGCCATCGACATCCCGGTGAAGATCGATTTTCTGGCGATTTCGAGTTTCGGCGGCGACACGCCGGGGATGGTCCGCATCGCCAAGGATCTGGACGACCCGATTCAGGATGAGGACGTGCTTCTCGTCGAAGATATCGTCGATACCGGACTCACCACGCGCTATCTGCTCCAGACGCTGGCCGGGCGGTCCCCGCGCTCCATCGCCATCTGCACCCTGCTCGACCGCACCGTGCGCCGGATTGTGCCGGTTCCCGTGGATTTTCGCTGTTTTGAAATCCCCGACCGCTTCGTGGTCGGCTGCGGCCTGGATTACAAGCAGCTTTACCGGAATTTAGGGTATATCGCGGTGATGAATCCAGACCGAGGTTAACTGCATCTAGAACCTTGTAACTATGAGCACATACCAAATAGACACCGCACATACCCACGCCCAGTTCAAGGTCCGGCATATGATGATCTCGAACGTGAAGGGCGGATTTACCAAAGTTACCGGCACGGTGGAGTTCGACGAGGCGAATCCTGCCGCGTCGAGCATCAACGTCACCATCGACGTCGCGAGCATCGACACGCGCGAACCGCAGCGCGACGCGCATTTGAGAAGCGCCGACTTTTTCGAAGTAGAGAAGTTTCCCACCATCACCTTCGTTTCGAAGGAAGTGGTGAAATCGGGAGACGACAGCTTCGAAGTGGTGGGCGATCTGACCATTCGCGGCGTGACCAGAACCATCGACCTGAATGTCGAGGAAGTGACGCCGGAGATGAAGGACCCGTACGGCTTCTATCGCCGGGGAGCGTCGGCCAAAACCAAGATTATGCGCAGCGATTTCGGACTGAAGTATAACGCCGCGCTCGAGACCGGCGGCGTGCTGATCGGCGACGAAATTCAGATCACGATCGACACGGAGCTGGTGCGGCAGGCTTAAGGATTCATGCATCAGTCGATAGAGTTTCTCCTCCGGCACGGCTACCCGCTGCTGTTCGCAATGGTGCTGGCGGAGCAACTCGGCGCGCCCATTCCTTCCGGACCGGTGCTGCTGGCGATGGGAGCGCTGATCGGTACGAGCAAGTATTCCTGGACCGAAGCCCTGACGCTTTCCATCGCCGCATGCCTGCTCGCCGACGGCGCCTGGTACGGTATCGGCCGGCAAAAGGGCTCGTCGGTTTTAAAGCTGTTGTGCCGCATTTCGCTGGAACCGGACTCCTGCGTCTCCTCGACGCGCTACTGGTTCAAGAGGCTGGGCGGATGGGCGCTGGTGATCGCGAAATTCGTTCCCGGCCTCAGCACCGTGGCTCCGCCGATGGCCGGCTTGTCCCGCATGGCGTGGTGGAAATTCCTGGGCGCGGACGGCCTCGGCGGATTCCTCTGGGCGGGCGCGCTTCTAGGGTTGGGCCACATCTTCCGCGCGCAGTTAGAAGACGTGGCGGCCTACGCCGGTAGGCTCGGCGGCTGGCTGATCGTCGTGCTGGCCGCGGCCCTGGCAGTTTGGATCGGCTGGAAGTATTATCAGCGCCGGAAGTTCATCCGCAGCCTGCGCGTGGCGCGCATACAGCCCGAGGAGTTGAAGGATCAGCTTTTGGAAGTGTTCATTCTCGACCTTCGTACAGCCGAAGAGTTCGCCTCCGAAGGCGCGAAAATTCCCGGAGCGATCTGGTTCGACCGGAAAGAACTGGAAACGAGGCACGAAGAGATCCCCCGCGACCGCGACGTGGTTCTCTACTGCACTTGACCAAACGAAGCCACCAGCGCCCGTGCGGCGCTGCAACTCAAAAAATACGGCATCACCCGCGTCCGCCCTCTAGAAGGCGGTTTCGACGCCTGGCGCGAGAGAAATTATCCCCTGGAACTGGTCGGCCTGGTAAATCTCGAAAAGTAGCCAGCGTGCGAAAAGTGGGGACTGCCTCCTCTGTCCCCGATTCCCTCAGCAAGGCTTTTGCGTCTTCATCGGCGTTCATCCGCGTTCATCGGCGGCCAATCTCGTCTTTGCGTCTTTTGACCCCTGGAAGTCGCTATCGATTTGGAGTAAGCTATCACCGGATTCAGAGAAAGGAGTCCCGTATGTCCAGCTATTTGCTCCAAGTCGGCTACACGCCGGAAGCGTGGGCCAGTATGATCGCTCATCCGCATGACCGCATCGATGTAGTCCGGCCAGTGATCGAGAAGCTCGGCGGGAAAATGCTTCACGGCTGGTTCGCCTTTGGCGATTACGATATCGTCTCGATCGTGGAAATGCCCTCCAACATCGAGGCCGCCGCGTTCTCCCTGGCCGTCGCGGCGGGAGGCGCCGTTCGCACGATTAAGACGACGCCTCTTATGACGAGATCCGAGGGAATCGAGGCGTTGAAGAAGGCGGCGACGTCAGGCTACAAAACCCCTTCGCAAGCGGCGCACGCCTGAGACTCTGCGGATGAACCCGATTTCGATCTTTGTGTTCATCGGCGTTCATCCGCGTTCATCGGCGGCCAATTTAGCTTTTGCATTTCTCGCGTAGCCGGAAAGACCTCCCCGACGCCGTCCCCCCGAAATCTCGTCACTAACTCCCGCCGGATCAACAAATAGCAGATTCAAACGTTGTCCCCCTCCCCCGCCCTCGTTCATCCTATGTGTGGAATGCACAGTAGTCGCTCCAAAATCCCCGTTTCCCCTTATTGGACCATTATTCTAACGGCAAACGCTTCGGGAACAAATTTTCAGTCACAGGAGTCTATAGGCCATGCTCGAAGCTCGCTCGCTGACCAAGCGGTACACCACCACCACGGCCGTCGACGACGTCAGCTTCACCGTCAAACCCTACGAAGTTCTGGGCTATCTGGGCCCGAACGGTTCCGGCAAAAGCACCACCGTCAACATGATTACCGCCCTGCTGGAGCCCACCCGCGGCGAGGTTTTGTTCGACGGCCGCAGCATTCAATCCCAGTTGATCGAATACAAGCGGCGCATGGGATATGTGCCGGAGCAGGCGCATCTCTACCCGCATCTCAGTGGCCGCGAATATCTGCAACTGGTCGGCAGGTTGCGCGGGCTCAACAAGAAATCGCTTGACCGCAAAATCGACGATCTACTGCAACTGTTCGGGCTCGGTGCGGCGCGCCATTCGCCGATCGGGTCGTATTCGAAAGGAATGCGCCAGAAGGTGCTGATCTCGGCGGCGCTGCTGCACAATCCCGATATTCTGGTGTTCGACGAACCGATGTCCGGCCTCGACGTAACCACCGGCCTGGTGTTCCGCGACCTGGTCAAATCCCTGGCCCGCGAAGGAAAAATCATCCTCTACAGCTCGCACGTGCTGGAGGTGGTGGAAAAAATCTGCACGCACGTGATGATTCTGCGCAAGGGCCGCATGGCGGCCAACGATTCGGTGGAAGGGCTGCGCACGCTGATGAACCTTCCTTCGCTCGAAGATATTTTTTCCGAACTGGTGCTGGAGCAGGATACAGAAACGACCGCGAACTCGATCGTCGACGTGATGAAGAGCGCATGAGGCACCTTGATGTGAATCAGTTGGTCGCACTCATCCGCCATTTCTTCGGCCGATTCTTCGACAACGAATTCGTCGCCCGCAACACCGAAATTCAAGTCACCGTGACGAAAATGCTGGCGCTTCTCGCCTCGCCCGGAATCATTCTGCCGTTCTTGCGCTACACCACGTACCTCGGTCTGGACGCCTATCCGCGCGCGATGCGCTACCCGATGTTGTGGTCCGACCGGTGCTTGTATCTTTCGTTTTCGATGCTGGTGATGGGCGCGGTTACGGTACTGGAGTGGGACGCTCTGTTTCCGGACCGCCGCGATTACGCGACGCTGATGCCTTTACCGATTCACGCGCGGACAATCTTCCTCGGAAAGATCGGCGCGCTGGCTCTGTTTCTGATCGCGTTCACCGCTTCGGTGAATCTGGTTTCAACCGTAACGTTTCCGGCGATCTCTTATCGTGGCGACTGGCACGGTCTGATCCGCACTATCGCGGCGCACGGGGTCTCGATTCTGGCGTCGAGCGCGTTTGCGTTTTTGTTCCTGGTCGCGCTCGAAGGCGTGCTGCTGAATGTTTTAAGCGTGCGTTGGTTTCGCAAAATGTCGGCTTACGTGCAGGGCGCCATGGTGTTCGTGCTGCTGTGGCTGTTCTTCCTGTTCCCGAACATTGCGGCGACGGTGGCGCAATTGAAGGCGCAGAATTCCTGGGTGCTGCGGGCGTTTCCTCCGGCCTGGTTCCTGGGGATGAACGAAATCCTCACCGGATCGCACGACGCCGTATTTTTAGCGCTGGCGCATCGCGCGGAGATTGCCCTCGCGCTCGTTGCGTTCGTCGCCGGATTGTCGTACACGGTCGCCTATCGCAGGCACGTGCGGAGAACGCTCGAATCGACCGAAGGCGGCGATTCGACGCGCACGGCGATGCATGAGCGGGTCGCATGGATTGCGGACCGCGTCGCGCCCGATCCGGTGGAACGCGCGACGGTGGCGTTCATCGGCAAAACGATGGCGCGGAGCGCGAAGCACCGCATCTTTCTGGCGGCCTATGCGGGCGTCGGATTCGCTTTGGCCGCGCAGGTAATGCCGGCGGTTAAGAATCGGGATCAGTGGCTGTCGCTTCCGCTCGTGGTCGGGTTTTTTCTGCTCAGCGGGATGCGCTTCATCTTCACGATTCCATCCGAACTGCCGGCGAACTGGCAGTTCCGCGCGAGCGATACGGACCGGCAGAGGCCGGCTTTAAACGGCACGCGGACGGCGATGTTCTGGTTTGGCGTCGTGCCTTTGTTTTTGGCGCTGTCGCCATTTTATTTCCTCTGGTGGCCGCCCGGCGCTGCGCTGGCGCATCTGGCGTTCAGCGTGACCATCTCCGCACTGTTGATTGAAGCGCTCACCATGGAATTGCGCAAGATTCCGTTCACCTGCTCCTACCCACCGGGAAAAGCCAACGTGACGATTCTGTGGGTCGGGTATTGGGTGGGATTTCTGTTATACGCGTTCTCGATGGCGAACCTGGAATCGTGGATGGTGAAGAAGCCTGTGCGGTTGATTCCTTTTTATCTGGCCGTGGCGGCGATATTCGCGGGTTTCGAATGGTGGCGGCGCAGGGCGGACTCCGTGGGCGTGGCGCTGGTGTTCGACGACGCGGCCGACCCGGCGGTGCTCACGCTGGGACTGGGTGAGATTGCGTGGACGACGACGGCGACGTCGCGGGATTCGGCATACGTCGTTCGGCGACCATCTTCATCCCGTGCTTCGCCCGTAAAGTGATCAACGCCGCGGTCGCCACCGGGTGGCCGGGGACGAGTTTGAATCGCCATCGCTGGGCGACGGTGGCCAGCAGCAGAACGCCTTCCATCCACGCGAACCGTTCGCCGATGCAGACCCGCATGCCTCCGCCGAAGGGGAAGAAAGAAAATTTCGGCCGATCGTCAGGTTGAGACCAGCGTTCGGGATTGAACTGGCCGGGTTCGGGGAACCAGCGCGGGTCGCGGTGGACGACCCAGGGGCTCATCATCAGAATGGATTTCGCGGGCACGGTGTATTGTGCGATTGTGTAATCGGTCTTGACACGCCGGCCGATGACCCAGGCCGGCGGATACAGACGCATGGATTCGGCGAACACACCTTCGGTGTACTTCAGACGAGTCAGGTCGTCGAAAGTCGGCAGCCGGTCTTGAAGGACGCTGTCGACCTCATCGTAAAATTTCTGGGCAGCGGAGGGATTTTGAGAAAGCAGATACCAGGCCCACATCAGCGCGTTGGCAGTGGTTTCGTGTCCGGCGAGGAACAGCGTGAGGGCTTCGTCGCGAATCTGTTTGTCGTTCATGCCGGCCGAGCCGTCTTCGTCTTGCGCAAGGAGGAGCATCGATAGAAGATCGCCTTTGTCCTCCTTGCTGGCGCGCCGCTCGGCGATGATACCGTAGATGGTTTTGTCGAGAAAATCACGCGCTTTTTCAAAGCGGCGGATGGAAGGCAGAGGCAGTTTTTCGATCCATTCGGAAAATGGCATCAGCACCATGTCGAACAGGATCATGACCTGGGTGAGCGCGTTGCCGATGTCGTCGGCCTCCGAGGAGACGTCGGCGTTGAACAGCGTTTTCGCGACCACGCTGAGCGTGAGCCGCATCATCTCCCGAGACATGTCGATCTGGGCGCCGTTGGACCAGCGTTCGCGGGTCTGGGCGGTGATTTCGACCATGGCCGATGCGTATCCCAGAAGTCGGTCGCGATGAAACGCGGGTTGGACGAGACGGCGCTGGCGGCGGTGAAACTCGCCTTCGCTGGTGAGCAGCCCTTCGCCGAGGAGGATTTTCGCGCGCTCCAGAAAACGGCTCTTCGTGAAATTGGTCTGGTTGGTGACCAGGATGTCTTTGATCCACTCCGGCTTGCTGACCAGGTAAACGTCCTGTGGGCCAAGGCGATAATGCACCAGATCGCCGTAGTCTCGAGCGAGACTCTGGAGAAACACCGGAGCGTTCTTGCGGAACTGCGGCAGCACTCCGACGATGGGAAGTCCTTTTCGCAAAGGCGGAGAGGCAATCATCCTTCCAGCTTAGCTCTACTCATTGCTGCTGTTGTTGTTGCTGCTGGACGTCGATCTGCTCGACTTCGGAGGCCGGTTCCCATTGCGGGGGAGCGCTCAACTCCGCCTCGGGCGGCGGCGGAGCGTCGGACGGCGCTACACGAACCGAGACCGTCAGCTCGCTGGCGGCTTTGCCTTTGAAGACGCCGCGGGTGGGAGGCACATCGGCATAGTCGCGCCCGATTGCCGTCCGGATGTGTCTCTCCCCTGCGACCAGATTATTCGTCGGATCGAAGCCGACCCAGCCAAGCCCCGGCAGCAGCGCTTCCACCCAGGCGTGGGTCGCGCCCTCCGAGGAGCGGTCCGGATGCAGAGCGCGCGGATACAGATAACCGCTGACGTAACGGCAGGGGATTTTGACGTGGCGCACCAGCGCGGTCATGATGTGGGCAAAGTCCTGACAGACGCCGCGGCGCGTCTCGATGGCGTGGTCGATAGGCGAATCGACATGCGTCGCTTTGGGCACGTAGTCGAACCAGTTGAAAATGCTCTCGTTCAATTCGCGCAGCAGGCTCAACGGATCGTCGCGCCGCGCGACACACAGCTTCGTCGGCCAGTTCGAGCAGTAGCTCGGTGGACTGCGCGAACTGGCTGGGCACGATCATTTCCCAATAATCTCCGGTGGCCACCAGCGCGTCGAGCTGCGTCCAGGCATCGGCGCCCAGGCGCTTCGGCACCTCCGGACCAACCTGCACTTCGACCAGCGCTTCCGCCACAATCCGCAGTTGAATATGCTTGCCGGGGACATCGAAGTGATGAACGCTGTTGCCGAGATAATCGCGATACTGAAAGACCATAGCCCGCGGGTCGACCGAGAGCTGGAAAGACAGGCATCGCTGGGGGCCTTCGGTGCGGGGGTGCATGCGCACTTCCATCAGGCTTTCGCTGACGGCGGAATCGTAGCGGAATTGGGTGAGATGACGAATGGAGTAGAACATATTAAGAGCTTGCAGGGCGGCCTCGATCGGATAGGTGATGTAGGTCTGGTACAACGCGCTGTGGGCCTGCGCGCACTGGCGCAGCACCGTTTCGAGATAGGCCTGCAAGCCGCCGGTCATGATTTCGTCGATCTGGCCGAAGGCGAGGGTCGCCTGCATGCGCCCGGCGATTCGCTCGACGCGCGCCGACCGCCGGCTGGAGACTTCGGCGCCGATCTGTTTCATCGCGGTTTCGAGAGCGTCGGCCGAGAAGCGGATGGAGTGGGGGAAGCTGGGGTTCAACACCAGAAATTCCGCGATGCGGTCCGGCCGCAGATCCGCGGTGTAGGCCTTGCAATAGCCTTCGAACGCGGTACAGGCGCGCAGCAGCCCAATCCATTCGAGCGGTTCCGGGTCCGCTTCCTTGCCGTAGAACTCGCGGAAATGCACGCCCAGCAGTGTGGCCAACGCGGAGGCGCGCTCAATGGCCCGTCCGGCTTGAATGAACTGCCATCCTTCACCGTGGGTCATGGTGGAATCGGTGATGCCTTGAAACAAGTGCGCGCCGTCCTTGATGGCCTGCAAAAAATCGCTGACGTCGGAGGCTTCATCGGCGCGGGAGCGGTTCACCTCGATGAACATGCGGTTCAACTGCTCCCACATTTCGGAGCTGATCTGCTCGCGCACCTGACGCGAATTTTCGCGCGCCGCCATGATGCAGGAGATAATCGAGGACCGGCTGGCGGTGGAATGAATGAGGGCCTTGGCGGCCGCCTGCGCCTCGCCTTCCTTGACGTCCGTCAAGTCGATGCCCAGCGACTTCAGCGTGCGCTTCCAGTGACGGTCGTCGTCCTCGGTTTCGCGCTCCAGCATCAGGTTCAACTGCACCTTGATGACTCGCGAGGAGTGCTCGGCGCGCTCCAGATAGCGGCTCATCCAATACAGACTTTCGGCGACTCGGGAGAGCATCAGTGGAGTACCCACGTGTCCTTGCTGCCGCCGCCTTGCGACGAATTGACCACCAGCGATCCTTTCTTCAGCGCGACGCGCGTCAGCCCGCCGGGCACGATGGTCGTCTTCTCACCGAATAAAATGTACGGACGCAGGTCGACGTGGCGAGGCTGCACTTTCCCGTCGATGATGCAGGGGGCGCGAGACAGCGTGATGGTGGGCTGCGCGATGTAGTTGCGCGGATCGGCCTCGACACGGGTTCGGAATTCGTCGCGCTGCTGGGCGGTACTCTGCGGGCCGATGAGCATGCCGTAGCCGCCCGATTCTCCAACCGCTTTTACGACATATTGTTCGATGTGTTCCAGAACGTGATGACGCTGAACCGCGTCCGACATCTGGAACGTCTCGACATTGTTCAATACCGGATCCTCGTTCAGATAGTACTTGATGATGGCGGGCACGTAGGCGTACACCGCCTTGTCGTCGGCGACTCCGGTTCCCAGGGCGTTGGCGAGGCTGACGTTGCCCGCGCGGTAGGCGTTGAACAGGCCGGGCGCGCCGAGCGACGAATCCGGACGGAAGGCCAGCGGGTCGACAAAATCGTCGTCGATGCGGCGATAGATCACGTCGACGCGGCGAAGGCCCTCGGTGGTGCGCATATAAATGAAGTTGTCGTGCGCGACGAGATCGCGGCCTTCGACCAGTTCGATGCCCATCTGACGGGCGAGGAACGCATGCTCGAAGTAGGCGGAATTATAAACGCCGGGTGTGAGCAGGACGATGGTCGGATCGGAGCTGCCCTGCGGAGCCAGAGCCCGTAGCGTGGCGAGCAGCGCCTGGCTGTAATGTTCGATTCCCTGGACACCGCATTGACGGAACAAATCCGGGAAAATGCGCTTCATCACCTGGCGGCTGACCAGCATGTAGCTGACGCCCGAGGGCACGCGCAGGTTGTCTTCGAGTACGACAAATTCGCCCGAAGGCATGCGGATCAGGTCGGTTCCGGCGACGGTGACGTAGGCGTCCTTGCGGACGTAGAGTCCGCGCATCTGGCGGCGGAAATGCTTGCAGCTATAGACGAGCTCGCGCGGCACCACGCCGTCGTTCAGGATGCGGCCTTCGTGATAGAGGTCCTTGAGAAAGAGATTGAGGGCGGTGATGCGCTGTGCGAGGCCCTTCTCAATGTGCATCCATTCCTCGTTGGTGACGATGCGCGGCAGAAGGTCGTTGGGGAATATTTTTTCAGTGCCCTCCTTGCGTCCATAGACGGTGAATGTGATGCCCTGGTGGAGGAACGAGAGGTCGGAGATCTGCTGGCGGCGGCGGAATTCGCTGGCGGGCAGTTCGCGGAGGGCTTGATAGAGGTGCTCGTAGTGCGGGCGAGCGGCGCCATCGGCCGCGACCATCTCGTCATAGGCTTCGTCCAGTTCGTAGTCCTGGAACGAAGCTGGAAGAGCGCTCTGCGTTACTGTGCCCGCCATCGAGAATCCCCACCAAAGTTGAGGTCGACCGCTTCTGACGGGGAAGGGCGATCAATTAGGAAGTTAGTTTAGCATGTCGCGGTGCATCGGCTGAAGCCGATGCTGCAAGCTGAAGCTCGCGCCACCTGTTTAGTAGGGGGGGACGCCGGCGGCTGCTGGTTTTAGTGCCAGGTGGTGAAAATCGAAGCTGAAGTCGGTCAGCGGGGAGACGGCGGCCATTTTGATTTGATCGATGGAACCGTCGGGTTTCAGGGAGAACGTGACGTAGGCATCAGCGTCCATGGCTCGGTTTTTCCAGTGGGCGATGAAGGTGTCGTATTGCCAGTGCTCCAGCTCCCCCGTCAGGTCGGGCGAGTGGGTGAAGCGCATGATCAGCTTGCCGCCCTCTTCCTTGATGGTGACGTCGCCGTACCACGAATCGCGATAGCGGCCGGCGTAGCTTTTTTCGGGAAGCGAGGGTTCCGAGGTATCGTCGCGGGAGCCGATGGCTTTTTTCATGATCTCAGCCGCGCTTTTTTCGCGGCTCTTCGCCAAGGTGTCGAATGCCGTGACCCAATCGGTGGGCGGGGCCTTCATGTACTCATCAAGAATCGTCATCGTGATGGATGAAAACGCGCCGCCGGCGTCGCGGTTGGTGAGGACGATGACGCCAAGCTTCAGTTCCGGGACCAGCATGACCTGGGAGACCATACCCGACAGGCCACCGGTGTGCGAGACCAGCTTGTAGCCGCGATAATCGCGCAGACCCCAGCCGAGAGCATAGGCGGAAAAATTCGTTTTGAAAGCGGCGAGTTCCGGGGGCAGATTGCCGATGGGGATGGGCGTGACCTCAGACCACATTTCCTTCGATCGGGCGGCGCTGAACAGCCTCTTGCCGCCGGGAACCTGGCCGGTGTTCAACTGCATCGCGACCCATTTCGACATGTCGGCGACGCTCGACTGAATGGCGCCCGCCGGGGCGTTGTTATCGAGCACGTCGGGGCGGATTGTTGCCAGCGCGCCGTCGACACGGGTCTGGGGCGAAGCGAAATCGTCGCCGGGCTTGATGTCGCGGATGCTGGTCTTGCTGGCGGACATACCGAGGGGCGTAAAAATCCTCTCTTTGATAAACGTCGCCCAGGGCTTCCCGCTGACGGCTTCGATGACCTTGCCCGCGACCAGATACAGCACGTTGTCGTAGGCGTAGGCGCTGCGAAAACTGGTTTCGAGGGGCACGTAACGGAGACGCTTTACGATTTCGTCGCTCGACAAGTCCGACGCGGGGAAGAACATCAGGTCGCCTGCGCCGAGGGCGAGGCCGCTGCGATGGACGAGGAGATCGTTGATCCGCATTTCGCGGGTGACGTAGGGGTCGGCCATCTGGAAGGAGGGCAAGTGGTCGATGACGCGGTCGGTCCAGTGAATTTTCCCTTCGTCGACCAGCATCGCGAGCGACGCCGCCGTGAAGGCTTTGGTGTTGGATGCAATCCCGAATAAAGTATTGGCCGTGACGGGCGCGGGGCCGCCGAGTTTGCAGACGCCGAAGCCTTTGGCGTAGACCACCTGCCCGTCCTTGACCACGGCGACAGCGATGCCGGGGACGTCGAAGGTCTTGCGGGCGCGTTCGGCGACCGCGTCGATGGAACTTTGCGCGAGGGCTGTCAGGGCAATGGCGAGAAAAAGAATAAATCTCATAATTGGCGCTATTATACAGGTGAAATGCGCATCTCCATCGCCTGCGATCATGCCGGATTCGATCTCAAAGAACACATCAAAACGTTTCTTGCCGCGGAGGGCCACGAGATTCAGGATCTGGGCGCCTACGACAAGACGGCTCCCGATGATTATCCGGACTTCGCCGAGGCTCTGGCCAAGGTGATTCTCGAGGGCGGTTGCGACAAGTCGATCCTGTTGTGCGGCAGCGGCGTGGGCGCGTCGGTCGCGGCCAATAAGATTCCCGGCATCCGCGCAGGATTGTGTCACGACACGTATTCGGCGCACCAGGGCGTGGAACACGACAACATGAACATGCTGGTGCTCGGCGGGCGAGTTATTGGCGAGGCCATGGCAGAGGAACTCGTGAACGCGTACGTCGCCGCGAAATTCACGGGCGAAGCGCGGCACGTACGCCGGCTCGGCAAGATTCAGGCGATTGAGGAGAAATATGCCCGCTAATAAAGTTCTGGTGCTGGACGTGGGAGGCACGCACCTGAAGGTGGGCTCGACGGACCACAAGGAACTGGTGAAGATCGATTCCGGTCCGGCCATGACGCCTGCCGCGATGGTCGCGGCGGTGAAGAAAGCGACGCCCGACTGGAAGTACGATGCGGTGGCGATCGGCTATCCCGGTCCGGTGCTGCATGGGCGGCCGGTGGCGGAGCCGCATAATCTCGGGGTCGGGTGGGTCGGCTTCGATTTTCGAAAGGCGTTCGGTAAGCCGGTGAAGCTGGTGAACGACGCGGCGATGCAGGCGTTGGGTAGTTATGAGGGAGGGCGCATGCTGTTTCTGGGCCTTGGAACGGGGCTCGGTTCGGCGCTGGTTGTGGATGGGGTCGTGGAACCGACGGAACTGGCTCACCTGCCTTACAAAAAAGGGCGCACGTACGAAGATTACGTCGGCCTGCGCGGACTGGAGAGGCTCGGCAAGAAGCGCTGGGCGCGGCACGTTTTCGACGTTGTCGCGAAATTTAAAGCGGCGCTACAAGCCGACTACGTAGTGCTCGGCGGCGGGAACGCGAGATTGCTAAAGGATCTGCCGCCCGGCGCTCGGCTCGGGGAAAACGCCAACGCGCTTAAGGGGGGCATCCGTTTGTTTAGAGAAGGAGCCGCGAGTTGAAGAGTACGTCGACGCGGCGGCCTATTTCGTGAAGCAATGGCGAGGTTCAGGGCAGCGCGCGGATTTTGATATTCCGAAACCAGGTCTCCGACGAGTGGTTTTGTAAGCTGATCGGACTTTCCGTGGCCAGTGGCGTTTCGGGCGTCGCCTCCGTCGGCAGCATCTTGCGTAGCGCGGTCTGAATGGCTGGGTTGGTTGTATCGCAGCTCAGCACGCGCACTCCGTTCAGCCAGTGTTCGATGTGAGCGCCACGAACGACGATGCGCGATTCGTTGAATATTCCGATCTTCCAATCGGCATTCTTCGGCGCAAACAGCGAATAGAGCGCTCCGGTAATGCGCGTGGGATCGGATGCGTCGGGTGAGTCGAGATCCACCAACTGGTATTCCAGGCCGCGCGCGCGGGCCTGCCGGCCTTCTTTGTTGGTCCAATCGTCGACTCTCTGGATCAGGTACTTCACGCCGGAGTTGCCGAGCTTGGCCAGCTTCCATTCGAATTCGAGCTCGAACGATTTGAACGTTTCCACGGTGCGGATGTCCTCGAAGCCGTCGGTGCGGACCAAGGATTTCAGGCAGCCGTCCTCGACGGTCCAGGAACGGGTGGGAAACGGTTTGCCGCTGACGTCCTCCCAGCCTTTCGTGGTTGTGCCATCGAAGAGGGAGTGCCATGGCTGGTCCTGCGCCGCGGCGAGCTGAACTGCCAGGACGAAGACGGCAAATCTGAACACCACTCCTAAATCTTAGCCAATGGCGACGTTGCTATCCTGAAAGAAATCGATGAAACATGTCAATTACCTGTGGGACGACCAGAAGGTCAGCTCTCTGTCGCCGGCTGAGCGCCTGGTTTATCGCTCGAATCTGCTCGGCTCCGATCAACGCATCACCAACACCGGCGGCGGCAACACGTCTTCGAAGCTGATGGAAAAAGACCCGCTCTCGGGCGCCGAGACTGAAGTGCTGTGGGTGAAAGGCTCGGGGGGCGATCTGCGGACCAGCAAACTTGAGAATTTTTCTTCGCTTTATCAGGAGAAGCTGCTGTCGCTTCAGCCGATTTACCTCGGCGGCAAGGAAAAAGGCCCGAAGACTCCTCATGAGGACATGATGGTGGGCCTGTTCACGCACTGCACCTTCAATTTGAATCCGCGGGCGTCGTCGATCGATACGACTCTGCACTCATTCGTGCCGTGGAAGCATGTCGATCACATGCACCCGAACTCGGTCATTTCGGTCGCCGCGTCGAAGCGTTCCAAGGAACTGACGAAAGAAATTTTCGGCGACGAGATTGTATGGACGCCTTGGCTGCGTCCCGGATTCGAGCTTGGTCTGGAGTTGGAAAGGCTCGCCAAGGCCGACAGGGATCGCAAAGGGGTGATCCTCGGGCAGCACGGGCTGATCAATTGGGCGGATGGCGATAAAGAATGTTATGACCTGACGCTGCGCCTCATCGAAAAAGCGGCCGACTATATTGAAGCGCGGGACAAGGGAGCGGAGACGTTCGGCGGCCAGAAATATGAAGCCATTCCCGATGCCGAGCGCGACGAACTGTTGTTCGAACTGCTGCCGTGGCTGCGGGGGCAGGTGTCGCAGAAGAAGAGGTTCATTGCGACCATCCAGTCTGATCCGACGATTCTGAGGTTCGTGAATAGCCACGATGCGGCGCGCCTCGCGGAGTTGGGAACGTCCTGCCCGGACCACTTCCTGCGCACGAAGATCAAGCCGCTCTATGTCGACTGGAATCCGCAGAAGGAAGATCTGGACGCGCTGAAGGCGAAGCTGACGGCGGGACTGGAGCAATACCGCAAGGATTACGCGGATTACTACGAGCGATGCAAGCACGCGAATTCTCCGGCCATGCGCGATCCGAATCCCACGGTGATTCTGATCCCAGGCATCGGCATGATCGCCTTCGGCAAGGATAAGAGCGAATCGCGTGTGACGGCCGAATTTTACAACTGTGCGGTTGAGGTGATGCGAGGGGCCGAGGCAATCGACGAATACATCGCGCTACCGCAGCAGGAAGCCTTCGACATCGAATACTGGCTGCTGGAAGAAGCGAAGCTGAAGCGCATGCCGCCGGAAAAGGAGCTGGCGCGCAACGTGGTGATCGTGGTGGGCGCCGGCAACGGGATCGGGCGTGCAGTCGCGCATCGGGTGGCGAAGGAAGGGGCGCACGTCGTTTGTGCGGACCTCGACAAAAATGCCGCTGAAGCGACCGCTCGGGAGCTGACGAAGATCTACGGCCTTGGCATCGGCGTCGCAGGCACGGGCATCTCGGGTTGCGGACCGGCCATTGGCGTTGGGGTGAACGTAACGGAGCGGGCAAGCGTTCGCGAAATGCTGAAGCAGGCGGTATTGGCCTACGGAGGCGTCGATAACATCGTGGTGACGGCGGGTGTGTACGTCGCACCCGACCGCGCGGGCCACGTCACGGACGATCAATGGAAGCTGACCTTCGATGTGAATGTCATGGGCGGCTATCTGGTGGGCGACGAAGCGCGTCACGTCTTTGCGCGGCAGGGATTGCGCGGCAGCCTGGTGATCACTACCAGTGTGAACGCCGTGGTCGCGAAAAAAGGGTCGCTCGCCTACGATGCGTCGAAGGCGGCGGCGAATCATCTGGTGCGAGGGCTGGCTGTCGAGTTATCGCCGCTGGTGAGGGTCAACGCGCTGGCTCCGGCGACAGTCGTCGCTGGATCGACCATGTTCCCGCGGGACCGTGTCATCGCGTCGCTGGTGAAATACTCGATCGCGTTCAACGAATCGGATTCCGATGAAGCGCTGCGCGACAAGCTGGCGAATTACTACGCCCAGCGCACGCTCACCAAAGCAGCCATCACACCGGAGGATCAGGCCGAAGCCGCCTATTTCCTGCTGTCGGACCGTTCGGCGAAAATAACCGGGCAGACGATGCAGGTCGATGGAGGCTTGCAGGAAGCGTTCGTCCGTTAGCGAACTTCGCTCTCGTTGAACACCGCCCGAGTCGGGAGGGTATTTTACACAGATTATTCTTCATCCTCGGCTTCCAGGGCTTCCTCGAAGAGGAGTATGCGGTTGCGGGCTTGTTGCGCCAGGTGGATCTGGGTTTTCGTAAAAACGAAGCCATCTTCGGAGGGGTCGTATGTCTCTCCTCTGTTTTCATACATTTCCGTAATGTAGAGTAGCGCGTCCATGTCGTTGGATTCCTTCCACAGGCGGGTTCCCTGGACGTCGCGGAGCTGGGCGGCGGTCTTTTCGATCTGGCGCGATAGGCGCTGGCTGTGGATGCTGAAAACGGCGACGGCTTTGGCCTGGCGTTCTAAAAAGGCCAGGAGGGCGGTACCGGTTAGATCGTCGTCGGGGGCTACGGATAGGAGACTGGCTTCTAGGGTGGGGATGCGGTTGAGTCGCCAGGTGGCGTCGGCGAGGGCCTGGACGAGGTTGCATTCGGTTGCGCCCTTGGGGTGATATTCGGTGGTGAACGATTTTAGATGGGACTGGTAGGCATCGAGGTCCTCGGTGGGCAGGACTACGGTTTGCGCGGTTAGTCCGTGGCGGAGTGCGTTGAGAGAAGATCGCTGTTTGCCGGCTTCGGTAATGGGTCCGGTGGAGTGTTCTGAGTTTGCTCGGTTGATTTCGGTGCGGTCTGTCGACATTTCTATCCTCGTTTAAGGAGATAACATCGGGCGTCACGGGGAGCGGGTGAGTGGAAGTGGTAGGTGATTGAAAAGCCGGGAGTTGGGGTGGGTGGGGGTGCGGGATTGAGAGCGCGAGTGTCCCGGTCAGACGTTAGCGGCGGAATCCCCTGGCTCACGCCAGGGGTTATAACCCCGTCCCGTGAGGGCGGGGATCCGAGCGAAATCGGCGGGACAGCTTACTAGTCTTCGAGACGGTTTAGAGACGCGTGTTTCCCTGCCCAGCGGCTGCGCAACGATAGGAACACCTTGGATGAGCGCTGCGACCTCAATCTGTGGTAGCCAGGGGACAGACAGCCTTTTTCGCCGCGACGGTTTACTTGTTGTCCGCACTGTGAGGGGCGAAAAAGGTAGTCAGTCCCCGACGCTTGATCGCTGGCGACGACGGGCTCGCGGGTATTTTCGAGGGTGCTCCCGTGCCCAGCGGTTGGGCAACGACTTTAAATGAGCGCTGCGACCTCAATCTGTGGTAGCCAGGGGACAGACAGCCTTTTTCGCCGCGACGGTTTACTTGTTGTCCGCACTGTGAGGGGCGAAAAAGGTAGTCAGTCCCCGACGCTTGATCGCTGGCGACGACGGGCTCGCGGGTATTTTCGAGGGTGAAAACACTTTGGATGAGCGCTGCGACCTCAATCTGTGGTAGCCAGAGGGGACAGACAGCCTTTTTCGCCGCGACGGTTTACTTGTTGTCCGCACGCTGAGAGGCGAAAAAGGTAGTCAGTCCCCGACGCTTGATCGCTGGCGACGACGGGCTCGCGGGTATTTTCGAGGGCGCCTACTTTTTTACGACTGCCTTCTTCGGGGCTGGACGCCGCGCGGGAGATGGCAGCGACTCCAGCCGCAGACATCCCGCGGCCGCTCGCATCCGCACTGCGGCCTTCTTGTCGTCCAGCAGAGGAATCAGATTCGCCTCCAGCCTCCGGTCGTTGCGCAGCGCCAGAGCATGGCACGCCGCGGCCCTGACCGATCCTTCCTTGTCCTGCAAAGCGTCGATCAGCGCGGCCTGCACGCGCGGATCTCTGTCGGCTGCCAGCAGCAGCGCCGTCGCGGCGCGGCCGGACATGCTGGGGTCGGCCAGGATCCCCTGCAACGAGGAAATTCCTTCGCCGAGTCCCGGCACGGGCGCAAATCCGACCCCCGTTTTGATGGCGAACATCATCAGAGGCTTCGGTGTTTGCAGCATGCGCAGCGAATCGCGGATCTGCTTGGTGACGAACCCCGTGGATGTCTTCAACTCGCGGCTCAGTACCGACATCAGCGCGTCTTCGCCATCCGGGTCTTTCAATGTGTAAAGCGCTTTCGCTGCTGCGAAACTTACTTCGGGTACCGGATCGCCCAGTGCTCTCTTGAGCGCCGGCACCGTGCCTTTGTTCTTCAGATCAACTAGGCTTTGCACGGCGGCTACGCGCACCTGCACGTCCTTGTCGTTCAGCATGCCCTCCAGGGTCGAAATGTACGGCTCGTGCACGCCGATCAATCCCAAGGACTGCACCGCCTGCAATCGCGTATCGGGATTCTTGTCGCTCAGCGCTGCGGTGATCAGGCTCCATGCCTGATCCTTCACGGGAGCGGCCGTTTGCGCGAACGCGCTTGAAATTAAGATTAGTCCAAACAGGCTTCTCATAAAGACCTTCCGTCGCTATCGCGCTAACGCCACCGCCAGCAACAGCGCCCTCTGCGTTCCCAGATACGAATCCTTCGTATCGAACGCCTCATTCAGAGCGTGCGCGCCCGTCCCCCGGCCACCGCCGCCAATGGTGATTGCCGGAATCCCCGCATTCATGGGCACGTTCGAATCCGTCGATCCCTCGCCCAGCCGCCCGTTCTGCCCGAAAATCCTGGACACCGCCAACGCCGTAATCACAATCGCCGAATCGGCCGAGGTGCTGCCTGCTGGACGATAACCCACCAGTTCCGAAGAAGCCGAAACGGGTCCGCGCCCGTTCCATCGCTTGTTCTCCTCGTCGACGGCTTCGTCTACCGCCTTTTTGAACTTCGCGTGCAGTGCTTCGAGCGACGATTTGTCGGAGGACCGCATGTCGACTTCCATCCACGCCTCAAACGGGATCGCATTGACCGACGTACCTCCGCCCACGCGGCCGACGTTGAAGGTCGTCTTCGGAGTTGTGGGCACCTCGAATGCGTCGATCTTTGCAATCGCCCGTCCCATCGCCTGAATGGGGTTCGCCATGCCGAACGCGCCGAAGCTGTGTCCGCCGGGCCCTTTGAACGTCACGCGGTAGCGATAACTGCCGACGCCGATGTTGGTGATGCTGAGGCCTGTGCCGTCCACGGAAATAAACTTATCGATCTGCCCCTTCAGACTGTCGGCGAAAAGATTCTTGGTGCCGCGTAGATCGCCGAGTCCTTCCTCGCCCGTGTCGGCGACGAAAGTGATGGTACCGGCCGTTTTGACCTTGGCGTCCTTTAGCGCCTGAATCACGCCCAGCATCACCGCCAGGCCCCGGCAATCGTCGCCGATGCCCGGTCCTTTCAGCACTGTCCCTTCGCGCGTCACCTTCACGTTGGTCTCGGGCGGAAACACCGTGTCCAGATGCGCAGCGAACACCAGATTCGGATGCGGCGACGCGCCCGGCCGCACGCCGATCACGTTGCCCGCTTTGTCGATGCGGACATTCTCCAGTCCCAGGTTCTTAAACAGCTTCTCGAATTCCTTGCCGCGAGCCTCTTCCTTAAACGGCGGCGCCGCGATCTCGCAGAACCGCGCCTGTTCATCGATGAAGTGCGCTTCATTTCGCTTGGCGGCGTCGAGGGCGGCCTTCACGGCCGGATCTCCGGCCAGTTTCGCCGCGTCCTGGGCGGAGAGGAGGGTGGCACAGAATAAGAGGGCGCCGGGGGTGGTCTTCATATCGTTCTATTGTGCATCAAGCTCCGCACCACACGGTAAAATGAAAGTCCATGCGGTTCGCCCTGATATTGTTCGCTTCCGGCGCCCTGTTCGCGCAGCGCCAGACCTTCGACGTGCGAATGATGCTCGGTTTGTCGCGCGTCAGCGAGCCCGCGCTTTCTCCCAACGGGCGGCAGGTCGCCTTCACAGTGCAGACGGTCGATATCGAGAAGAATATCAAGCCGAAACAGATTTACGTGGTTCCGTTAAACGGCGGGTCGCCCGTGCAGTTGACGCACGAGGGGAACGATAACGAGCGTCCGCGGTGGTCGCCCGATTCCCGGCAGATTTACTTCATTTCCGACCGTGGCGGATCGGCGCAGATCTGGGTAATGGACGCCGATGGCAGGAATGCGCGCCAGGTTACCCGCTTGTCGACGGAGGCAGGCGGGTTGCTGGTTTCGCCCGATGGGAAGAAGCTGGTGTTCGAGTCCAGCGTTTATCCGGAGTGCGGCGCGGACGACCGGTGTAATCAGGATAAGATCGAGGCCGACGCAAAAAACAAAGTCAAAGCGCGGATCTACACATCGTTGCTTTATCGGCATTGGACGGCCTATGAGACGAAGCGGCGGCAACATTTGTTGGTGGTCGACGCGGATGGATCGAATGCGAAGGATCTGACTCCCGGGCCGCACGATGTGCCTCCGTTTTCGCTGGGAGGGCCCGACGATTACGCGATTTCCCCGGATTCGCTGGAGGTCGCCTTCACCATGAACGTCGATCCCGATCCCGCGACCAGCACCAACTCCGATATCTACACGGTTCCCATCACCGGCGGCGAGATTCGAAAAATCACGGTGGGACTGGGCGCCGATAATTCGCCGCTGTATTCGCCGGACGGAAAATTGCTCGCGTTTCGGTCGCAGATGCGAGCGGGCTATGAGAGCGACCGCTGGCGCTTGATGGTGCTGGACAGAGCAACCGGTAAGACGGCGAATTTGTCGGAAAACCTGGACCGGTGGGTGGGAAGCATGACGTGGCTGCCGGATTCGGAGCGGCTGGTGTTTACCGAGGAAGATCGCGGGCGCACCAGCGTCTGGATGATTTCGGTTTCCGGAGGCGGCGCGCGCAGCATTATTCCGGGGCCGACGGTGGACGATGTGCAGTTTACTCCAGACGGCGAGACGATGATTTACACATCGCAGAGCGGGTCGATGCCGCCGGAAGTTTTTAAGGCCACGGCGGGAGCGGGAACGGGCGTCGCGCTGACGCATTTCAACGATGCGGCGCTGGCGCGCTCGACGGTGCGGCCGCTTGAAGAAATCTGGGTGGATGGGATTCAGACGTTTATCGTGAAAGCCTCCGGATTTTTCGGCAGTGAAAAAGTACCCGGTGCTATTTCTAATTCACGGCGGTCCGCAGGGCGCGTGGGGCGAGACGTGGAGCTATCGCTGGAACCCGCAGGTGTTCGCGTCGGCGGGGTATCTGGTGGTGATGCCGAATCCTCGAGGGTCGACCGGCTACGGGCAGAAGTTTATCGACGATATCAACGGCGACTGGGGCGGCAAGGTTTACGACGACATCATGGCGGTGGCCGATCAGATCCAGAAGCTGCCGTATGCGGACGCGGACCGGATGGCGGCGGCGGGCGGGTCGTTCGGCGGCTACATGATCGACTGGATTCTGGGGCATACGAATCGGTTCAAGGCGCTGATTACGCATTCCGGGGTTTACGATCTGCGAAGCATGGCGGGGGAGACCGAAGAGCTGTGGTTTCCGAAGTGGGAGTTCAACGGAATGCCGTGGGAGAATCCGGATATGTACGCGAAGTGGTCGCCCAGTTTTTTTGCGAGCGAATTCAAAACGCCGACGCTGGTGTTTCACGGCGAGCTGGATTACAGGGTTCCGGTGGGGCAGGGGATGCAATTATTCACGGCGCTTCAGATGCAGAAGGTGCCGTCGAAACTGGTTCTGTTCCCGGATGAAGGGCACTGGATTTTGAAGCCGCAAAATAGCGTGTTGTGGTACGGGCAGTTCCTGGAGTGGGTCGGAGAATGGCTCAAGAAGCCGGCAAATTAGTGAATAGATGCGGGGTTTGGACGATCGTTTTTACAGTCATTCATTGCACCGGTTGTGACGGTAGCGCGGAAGCGCGGCTGCGCGCGGAACTGGCATCGCACAGCACGGGCGTGATTCACCTGCCGGCAGCGGTGATCGAAATTTCCTCGGAATTGCAACTCGCGCCCAACGCGCACGACCTGGAGATTGTCGGCGCGGGCACGATTTTCAAGGTATCCAACCAATTTAAGGGGCGAGCGGTGTTTGTGGCGGAGGGCGCGCGGCGGATTCAGTTTCGCGATTTTTCGATAGACGGGAATCGCGTTGAGTTCGATCAGCCGAGGGAGATGGCGCCGCCCGAGAACGCTTTCCGGATTTTCTATTCCAATAACGGCATTCTGCTGGATCGCGTGGAGGGTGTGGAAATTTCGCAGGTCCGGTTTTCGGCGATCCCTTGTTTCGCGGTGATTGCGAGCCGCTCCTCCGGAATCAGGATCACGGGCGTGGTAACGGAGGATTCGGGGACGCGCAATGCAAAGGGGCGCAACAACACGACCGGAGGCATCGTAATTGAGGAAGGTTCCTTCGATTTTGAAGTGAAGGATTCGCAGTTCCGGCGGATTCGGGGGAATGCTTTGTGGACGCATTCGTTATATACGTCGCCGCTGCTGCACGACGGATCGTTCACTGCGAATCGATTCGAAGAGATCGGACGCGATGCTCTGGAAGTGGGCGCGGCGACGAGAGTGCGGGTGGAGGACAATGTCGGCCGGCGCATCGGGTATCCTCCGGAGACGGTGGATGTGGAGAACCAGGGGACTCCGGTGGCGATGGACACGGCGGGCAACGTCGACCATTCGATCTATGCGCGAAACAATTTTGAGGAGGTCGATGGGAAGTGCATCGATCTGGACGGATTTCACGACGGGTCGATTATCGAAAATACGTGCGTGAACCGGGGGACGCCGGCCTCGTATCCGTTCGGGCATTTCGGCATTGTGATGAACAACACGGACCCGAACATGCATTCGCAGAATATCGAGATTCGCGGTAATACGATTGACGGGGCGAAGTTCGGAGGGCTGTTTCTGATGGGGAGAGGGCACAAGGTGACGGGGAATTCGTTTCTGCATCTGAACACGGCGGGGTGCAATGAGAGTGCAAAGGAGTTCGGGTGCTTGTATAAGAAGGACGAGCCGGCGATGCTCGAGAGCGGAATTTATCTGAGCAAAGGCGTGGTGCGAATGGAGCCGGTGCGCGGCAACGTGATCCGGGGGAACACGATTTCCGGGCACGAGATGAAGTCGCGCTGTATCGGGATAGGGCCGGGGGTGAAGGCGCGGGACAATTTCATCGGTCCGAATACGTGCGAGGATTACTCGATGGGGGCGGCGCACCCGTTGGGGGGGAAGTGACGGGCTTACAGAAACCTGTATGCTGATTTTGAATGTCTATTGAGTTCAAGAACGTTTCGGCGCCTCCGCTGACCGGGTTCCGGGCGGTTGCACCGTCGGGGGCGATTATCGGCGTGATCGGCGAGAAGAGCTCCGGCGTGACGGAGCTCCTGAAGCTTGCGTGCGGGGTTTTGAAACCGGAGGAGGGGGAGATTGCCGCGCCGCCGGAGAGACGGTTTGTCGCACTGGGGGAGACGTTAAACCTGGCGCCGGCCGCGGTGATCGCGTTGGATCAGGCGCTGGCGACACAGGATGCATTGGTGCGGGCGCGGACGCTGACCGGGCTCGACCGGCTGCGGCGGGCCGGAACCACAATATTGTTGGCGTCGCACGAAGATCGTCTGCTCGAAACGTTGTGCGACGAAGTGTGGTGGCTGGAAGCCGGACACCTGGCGGCGAAGGGCGATCCGAGCGAGACGCTGCGGAAGTACAGGCGCGCCGTGTCGGAAAAAATTCGCGCGTGGGGCGAAACGATTTCGCCGCGGCTGGCGCCGTCTTATCGACGCGGCGACGGGCGGGCGGAAGTGATTTCGATCGAGACGCTGGGGAGCGACGGGAAGCCGACCATCGTCTGGAAAAGCGGCGAGATGGTCAGCATCAAGGCCAGCGTGCGGTTTCACGAAGAGGTGCAGGACCCCGTTCTGGGGATTCTGATTCGCACGCAGATCGGGTTTGAAGTATACGGCACGAACTCGGAGCTGGAAGGCGTGAAAATCGGACCGCGCGCGGCTGGCGATACAGTGACGCTGACATTTTCGTTCCTGTGCGATTTGTGTCCGCATCCCTATACGTTGACGATCGCGTCGCACGACCCGGACGGGACGGCTCACGATTGGCTGGAGGATGCCGTGGCGTTCACGGTGACGGATGAGCGGTATACGGCGGGAGTCGCGAATTTGCGGGCGAAGGTGGTGGTGGAGAAGTAGCGGTAGAATAGCGGAAGAGCTGGAGGATTTGTGACCAGAACCGCGCCGGCGGCATCCCCGAAATCGTCGATGACGGCCGGACCGGGCTCCTTGTCGCGCCGCGGGATGACGGGGCGCTGGCCGGCGCCATCCTCCGGCTGCTGAACGACGAGGCCGAACGGCGGCGCCTTGGCGAGGCCGGGTTCGCGCGCGTCGGTCAGCGCTTCACGGTCGAGCGGATGGTCGCCGAGACCGCCGCCGTCTACCAGCGCGTGGCCGGCAGGCGCCGCGCAGCGGACACGCAGCGTCTCCCTCCGGCCGATTGAACCCGCACGCGCTCATCATGCCGAGATGGCAGAGCGCGAAATCGTACTTGACGGGATCGTCGGGATCCAGCCGTCTGAGCGAGGCCGTGATCTCGCGCGCCATGGGCCACCCCGGGCTGGTGTAACGGGTGAGCCCCAGACACCGTCCCACACGAATGACGTGCGTGTCGAGCGGGACGACGAGCTTCGACGGCGCGAGGCTCGACCACACCCCGAGATCGAGCGCGTCGCGCCGTACCATCCAGCGAAGGAACAGGTTGAGCCGCTTGCAGCCGCTGCCCGACGCCGGCCGCGGAAAGAAGTAGTTGACGCCCAGGCGGCCGCGGCGGCGGCCGTAGACCGCTTCGAGATCCAATCCCAGCGCCCGCGCCGAGAACCGGTCGAGCGCCGCCTCGACGTCCGGCTCCTCGTCCCGGAATCCTTCGACGAAAAACCGCTCGAGCGACCCCGCCCGCTCGACGATCTGGCGGAGCACCCAGGCGAGCGCAACCAGATCCGTGCTCGTCGTCCATCGGTGGACGAGGCCGGCGAACACCTGCTTCCCGCGCGCCGGCTCGAACGTCCGAATGTAGCGGGCAGGCCGATCGCCCATGACGGCCAGCAGGCGCTCGACGGACTGCAGCACGCTCGCGACCCGTCCAAACGCCAACGCGGCGGCCAGGAAGCCGACGACTTCGCGATCGTCGGGCCGCTCGAATCGACGGACGATGTGAACGGGATCGGCGGCCGACAGAGGATGGTTGAATCCTGAGTACAGGCGATCGAGGATCCCCTTCAACTCGTCGGCGTCTCCCCGCACGGTCCTCCGCTCCGCGGCGTCCCGCATCAATGCGCATATGATTCTGTCATGCGCCGGCCCCTCCTGAAAGGGCTCACGCTCCTCGCGGCGCTCCTCTTCCTCGCTGGCCTGGCAGCCTACGTCTTGGCGCGCCGATCGCTCCCCGAGGTGAACGGCACGATTCACCTCGAGGGGCTCGAGGCCGAGGTGGACATCGTACGCGACGAGGACGCGATCCCGCACATCTACGCCGCGACAGCGCTCGACGCGCTGTTCGGCCTGGGGTACGTGCATGCCCAGGATCGGCTGTGGCAGATGGAGTTCCAGCGCCGCGTCGGCCAGGGCCGGCTGTCGGAGATTTTCGGCCCGTTGACGCTCGCGCAGGATCGTTTCCTGCGCACGGTCGGCTTTGCGCGCGCGGCGCGCGCCGCGTGGGCCGCGCTGCCCGTGCACGCCCGGCGACGAGTCGAAGCCTACGTCAACGGCGTGAACGCGTTCCTCATGACGCACCACGGCAGCGCGCTCGCGCCCGAGTTTGCGCTGCTGCACGTCACCCCGGAGCCGTGGCAGCCGGCTGACGTGCTGGTCTGGGGCAAGATGATGGCGTGGGACCTCGCCGGGAACTATGCCTTCGAGTTGCTGCGGCACGACATCGCCCGGGAAGTTGGGCCCGCGACCCTCGCCGAGCTCATGCCGCCCTATCCAGCAGGTGGACCGACGATTCTGTCCTCGCGCGATCTGTCGTGGCTCCCGCCGGCAAAGGGCACCGAGGCCCTGACGCGGCCTGGAGGTCGAGGCCCGGGCGGCGTCCCCTGGCGGTCGGCGGGGCGGGAAACCCCGTCGGCCTCCCGCTCAGGGCCGCCATGGCTGGAGGCTCTTCGCGCGACTCTGGCGGGCGGCCATCCCGCCGTCGCCCGACTGCTCGCCGGGGGCATCCTTGGCGAAGGACTCGGCTCGAACAACTGGGTGGTCGACGGCACGCTGAGCACGACGGGAGGCCCGCTCCTCGCCAACGATCCCCACCTCGACACGCGCCTGCCCTCCCTCTGGTATCTGGCCCACGTGTCGGGAGGCGATCTCGACGCCATCGGGGCCACCATTCCCGGCCTGCCGGTCGTCGTGCTTGGGAGGAATCGCTTCATCGCCTGGGGCGCCACCAACATGGCCGCCGACGTCGAGGATCTCTACGAGGAGCGACTCGATCCGACCGGCCGGTTCGCGGAGTTCCAAGGCGCACCGGAGCCCCTCGGTTTCATCCGGGAGCAGATCGACGTCCGGTTCGAGCGCCCGGTCACCGTCGACGTTCGCGTCTCCCGTCACGGCCCGCTCGTCAGCGACGCCATCAACGCGCTGCGTGCCAAGGCTCCGTCGGACGATCGGGGCGAGCCCGTCGAACCGCTCGCGCTTCGCTGGGTCGCGCTGGATCTCGAGGACACCTCGGTCGTCGCCTGGCTCGAGCTGAATCAGGCGCGGAACTGGAGCGACTTCACGGCCGCGCTCCGATCCTTCGTCGCGCCGTCGCAGAACTTCGTGTACGCGGATGTCGACGGCCACATCGGCTATTACGCGCCGGGACGCATCCCGATTCGCGCGAACGGCGACGGATCGCTCCCCTCGGCGGGCTGGACCGGCGAGCACGAGTGGGTCGGCACGATTCCGCACCAGCTGTTTGTCGTT
>CAVVNE010000016.1:0-23174 GCA_963749245.1 Bryobacterales bacterium | reverse complement strand
CACACACACACACACACACACACACACACACACACACACACACACACACACACACACACACACACACACACACACACACATATATATATATATATATATATATATATATATATATATATATATATATATATAGGATCTCGATCTCCGATAGGTCGCGTCCGGCTCTTTCTCAGTTGTTGCCACGTGATGGGGTAGGGGAGAGGAATCACCGAACGGTTGTACTTTTTCAAGTTCCCCGATGTCAGGTCGGGCAGTACGGAGACGTGTACAGCGGGTAACGAGGAGGATGCGAACAATTCCCCAGAGACGAAGTTCCGATCGGGTAGTCCGTCGAACGAGGAACCGTCCCGTACTTCGTCCACGTCATTCCCTTCGCGACCGCGAGGATCGCTTCAGCTCCTCATCGGAGAACTTACTCTTCGCAGTCGTATTCGGAACTCGGCGGGGTTGTTGGCGGCCCGGTTGCGGCGATCGATCCCCGTCCCTGACCGCAGCAGGAGGGGAGGAGGTGTTGGCGGCGCCGGAACGGTCCGGCCCCGCCTTGCGATCCGTCAGACGAAGTCGCCAACGGCGGCGTGATCGGGATCTCGCTCATCGTCCCTACTCGACAGGCCCGAGTTATTACGGGTTTGAACCGTTGCAGAACGCGCTGGCGAAGCACACGGGAGTCGCGGCAAACAGGATCGTCGCGGCGACCGGAACGTCGATGGCGAATTATCTGGCGATGGCATCGGTGCTGAAACCTGGCGATGAAGTGTTGATCGAGCATCCGACATACGAATTGATCGTCGACGTCGCGTTGCAAATCGGCGCGGACATAAAGCGATTTAAGCGCGCCGGAGGGTCGTTTTCGGCCGATCCTTCGTCCATTAGGAAACAATTGACGCCGAAAACGAAGCTGATTGCGTTGTCTAATCTCCATAATCCGACCAGTGCGCTTACGGATGAAACGACTATGAAGGAGATCGGAGCCCTGGGAGTGCGGGTGATGGTCGATGAAGTGTATCTCGACGCCGCGTTCGAGCCTGGCGCCGAGGTCGGCCGGGCTGTTGGGCGACCAGTTTATAGTCACTTCGAGTTTGACGAAGGTTTATGGGCTTAGCGGGCTGCGCTGCGGATGGATTATCGCGGAGCCGGCGCTTGCCGAGCAAATGTGGTATCTCAACGACAAATTTGGAAATATCCCGGCGCACATGGCCGAGTTGGCGAGCGTGATCGCGCTGGGCGAGTTGCCGCGGATCGCGAAAAACGTGCGTGCGCGGTTGGATGCGAATCGCGCGGCGTTGTGGAAGTTCCTCGACGCGCGCGAAGACCTGGACGTTTTCCGGCCTCCGTTCGGTACCATTGTGTTTCCGCGCTTGAAACGCGGAAGCGTGGATGAGTTGTGCGATCTGTTGAGAACAAAGTATGAAACGACGGTGGTGCCGGGCAGGTTTTTCGACATGCCGGACCATTTTCGAATCGGGATCGGCGGCGAGCTGGAGCCGCTCGAAGAAGGACTGCGCAGGCTGGGCCTGGCGTTGAACGAATTATGATTCCTGTCTTATTGATGTTGTGCGCGGACTTAGTGCTGCGCAATGGAAAAATCGTGACGCTCGACCCGGCGAAGCCTCAGGTGGAGGCGATCGCGATTACGGGCGGAAAAATTGTCGCTGTCGGCTCTAACGCGGAGATGGGGCGCGAGATTCAGCCTGTCGACGAAAGTCATCGATTTGAACGGGCGGCTGGCGATTCCCGGGTTCATTGAAGGGCACGGGCATTTCATGGGCCTGGGCGAATCGAAGATGATGCTCAATCTGCGCGACGCGAAGAATTGGGATCAGATCGTCGCGATGGTGGCGGCGGCGGCGAAGGAGGCGAAGCCGGGCGAATGGATTGTCGGCCGCGGCTGGCATCAGGAAAAGTGGGACGTGAGGCCCACACCCAACGTGAACGGGTTTCCGGTGAATACGACTCTGAACGCGGTGTCGCCGAATAATCCGGTTTTTCTGGAGCATGTGAGCGGGCATGCGGCGTTTGTCAATGACGCGGCGCTGAAGCGGGCGGGAATCACGCGCGACACTCCGAATCCGCCGGGTGGGGACATTACGAAAGACGCGACAGGAAAACCGATCGGGCTGCTGAACGAGAGGGCGCAAGGCCTGGTGAAGGTCGAGCGCGACGGGCAGGCGGAGAAGGCGATCGACCTCGCTGCCGCGGAGTGCGTTTCGAAGGGCATCACGACGTTTGAAGACGCGGGGTCGCCGGTGGACGTGATCGAAAGGCTGAAAAAGCGCGCGGAGCATGGCACACTGCCGCTGCGGATGTGGGTGATGGTGCGCGTGCCGAATCCGGTGATTGCGGCCGAGGCGGCGAGAATCCGGGTGATCGGGTATGGCGACAATCACTTCACAGTAAGGGCGATCAAGAAGCAGATCGATGGAGCGCTGGGGTCGCGAGGGGCGTGGATGCTGGCGCCTTATTCGGATCTGCCGTCGACCAGCGGCATGGCGACGGAGACGCCGGAGGAGATCGCGCAGACGGCGAAGCTGGCGCTGGCCAACGGGTATCAATTATGCGTGCATGCGATCGGGGATCGGGCGAATCGGGAAGTGTTGAATATTTATGAGAAGGCGCTGGTGGGGAGACGCGATTTGCGGTGGAGAATTGAGCACGCCCAGCACCTGAATCCGGCGGATATTCCGCGGTTCGCACAGTTGGGCGTGTTTGCGATGATGCAGGGGATTCATTGCACGTCCGACGCGCCGATGGTGATTCCGCGCCTGGGCGCAAAGCGGGCTGAAGAAGGCGCGTATGTGTGGCAGAG
This sequence comes from Bryobacterales bacterium, assembly GCA_963749245.1. GTDB lineage: Bacteria > Acidobacteriota > Terriglobia > Bryobacterales > Bryobacteraceae > Palsa-187. Next base: position 20,368 of record CAVVNE010000016.1, on the reverse strand, counting down.
CCTCATGAAATCCGGGGCGCATGTGGGGAATGGGACGGATACGCCAGTGGAGGATGTGAGTCCGATTGCGTGCTACTACGCGAGCGTGACCCGGCGGCTGAAGGATGGGACGACGTTCTATCCTTCGCAGAAGATGTCGCGGATGGAGGCGCTGCGGTCGTATACGGTCGAGAATGCGTACGCGGCGTTTGAGGAGGGGCTGAAAGGGACGCTGGAAGTGGGGAAGCTGGGGGACGTTACGGTTCTGTCGCAGGATATTCTGACGGTTCCGGACGATCGGATTTTGAATACTCAGGTCGAGTACACGATCGTGGGAGGGAAGGTTGTTTATCAGAAAGGGTCCCATTAGGAATGAATGATTGAGCTGATATCGGAGGCGGCTGAGTTTCTCGACGGGCGGGTGCGCAGGACTCCGGTGGAGTATTCTGCTGGGCTTTCGGAATTGATGGGGGTTCCGGTCTGGTTGAAGCTGGAGTCGTTGCAATTGACCGGGTCGTTCAAAATTCGTGGGGCTCTGTTCGCGATTTCCAGGTTGAAGGAAGCGGTGATTACTTGTTCGGCGGGGAATCACGGCAAGGCTGTCGCCTACGCGTCAAAAGGTTCGATTATCTGCGTGCCGCGGTCTGTCGACCGGTCGAAGTTCGATGCGATGGTCGCAATGGGGGCCGATGTGCGGGTTTCGGAGTTCGATGGGTACGACGAGACGCAGGATTGGGCCTTGGAAATGGCGGCGCGGGAGAAGAAATATTTCTTGTCGCCGTTTGACGATGACGCGGTGATGGCGGCCAATGGCGGTACCGTAGCGAAAGAAGTCTTGGAGGATGCTCGGGACGCCCGGACGTTTGTTTTGCCGGTGGGCGGAGGGGGACTGGCGGCGGGATTTGCGGTTTGGGCGAAGCGTCATTTGCCCGCCGCGAAGATTATCGGGTGCCAGCATGTTTTGTCGCCGGCTTTAAGAATGTCTCTTGACGCGGGACAAGCGATTACGCGACTGCCTGCTGTCGAGACGATGGCGGGAGGGGTGGAGGGAGGCATCGGGGCGCGCACGTTTCCGGTGTTGCAACCACTGGTGGATCAAGTGGCACTGGTGAGCGAGGCGGAAATTTTGGACGGCGTGCGCTGGATGGTCGCGCATCATCAATATCTGATCGAACCGACGGCTGCAGTGACGATCGCGGCTTGCATCAGCGGGAAGATTCGGTGCTCCGAGCCGGCGGTGGTTGTGATTTCCGGACGCAATGTGAGCACGGAGACGGTGAAAAAGATCCTGTGCGCACCAGAAGGCAAAAAGTTATGAAGCTTGAAGTTTTTCAGATGGAGCGGATGCAGTCGACCTACGAGAATCTGGTCGAGTACGACATGAGCGAGAGCGGGATCAAGCCGCTGACGCTTCGGGAACTGGTCGCGATGGGGTTCGATCTCGAAAAGTTTCTGGACGTTCCGCTGGGGTATTCGCAATCGAACGGGACGCTGGCGCTGCGCGAGGAGTTGACGAAGATCTATCCGGGGACGACGGTCGAGAATTTTGAAGTGACCAGCGGGACGTCGGAGGCGAATTACATGGCGGCGCTGAGTCAGCTGCGCGCAGGCGATGTATTCGCGCTGGAGACACCGAATTATATGCAACTCTGGGGCATTCCGAAGAGTTTGGGAGCGGAGACGCGGACGTTCAATTTGCGGCTGGATCAGGGCTGGGAACCGGATTGGGAGGAGTTTGAGAAAGCCGTCCCGCTGGGGACGCGGATGGTTTACGTTTCGAATCCAAATAACCCTACCGGCGCGGTGCTTTCGGATGCGGCGATGAAGAGGATTGTCGAGCGGTGCGATCAAGTGGGCGCGTTTCTGATCGCCGATGAAGTTTATTTGGGCGCGGAGATTTCCCGGCCCCGGACGAACAGTTTTTGGGGGATGAGCGAGCGCGTGATCGTCACCAGCGGGCTTTCGAAGGCGTACGGGATTCCTGGCGTGCGGATCGGATGGATCGTGGGGCCCGCGGATATGATTGCGGACTGTTGGGCGCAGCACGATTATGTGACGATTTGTCCTAACAAGATTTCGGATGAGGTGGCACGAGTGGCGGTGATGAACCGCGACCGGTGTTATGCGCGGACTCGTGAGCTGTTGACCAAAAATTTGCAGATTGCCCGGGAGTGGGTGGCATCCTTTGACGGTTTCTTGGAGTGGCGCGAGCCGGAGGCAGGGGCGATCGCGCTGGTGAAGTATCGTGCGTCGATTCCGTCCGCGGAGTTGTGCGAGCGCATCAGAGTTCGGCAGAGCACGCTGGTGGTGCCGGGGGCTTACGTCGGGATCGAGGGATACTTGCGGATCTGGCTGGGCGGCCGGGCAGAGTATTTAAGGGAGGGGCTCCGAAGGATCGGGGAGGAGTTGAAGAAGGAGCCAGGAGCCAGGAGCCAGTAGCCAGAATGCGGCGCATTTTTATTTCTGCCGGCGAGGCTTCGGGAGATTTGTATGCTTCGCGCGTTGTTGCGGCCATGCCTGGGGTCGAGTTTTTTGGGTGCGCCGGGCCGCGGATGCAGGCCGAGGGCGTGCGCGCCGTGGTGGATTCGCGGTCGATTGCCGTGGTCGGCATCGTCGAGGTCCTCGCGCATATCCCGCGGATTTATGGCGAGCTTCGTAAACTGAAAAAGGCCATCGCCGCGGAGAGGCCGGACGTCGCCGTGTTGACCGATGCGCCGGATTTTCATTTCCGGCTGCTGCGATTTCTGAAACGTCAGGGCGTGCCGGTGGTGTACCTGATCGCTCCCCAGGCGTGGGCTTGGCGTCAGGGAAGAGTCAAGACGCTAAGGGCGACCGTTCGGCGTCTTCTCTCCATCTTCCCCTTCGAGGAGGCGTTTTTCACCGCGCACGGCGTGCCGACCAGCTATATCGGACATCCGCTGGCGAGGATTGTGAAAGCCTCGATGACAAGGGATGAGTTTTGCGAGAAATTAAAGTTGCCGCGCGACAAGAAGATCGTCGTGCTGCTGCCGGGGAGCCGTCATGGCGAGGCCGACAGGCATCTGGGCGGCCTGATGGATGCAGCGAAACGGCTTGAGGGCCGCGGTTTGGTGTTTGTTTTGGCACTCCCGGGCGGATTTGGTAACACTTTTTCGGAACGCATTCGCGGCTCGTCCATCCAAGTAATAGTAGAAGGCGCAACCTGGGATGCGCTCGCCCATGCAGAGATGGCGCTGGCCGCGAGCGGGACTGTAACCATTGAGGCGGCTCTGCTCGGCTGTCCTCTGGTGACCTTTTACAAGGTAAACGCGTTAAGTTGGATACTAGGGCGCCGGCTGGTGCGCGCGCCGTTTCTGTCGATGGTGAACCTGGTGGCCGGGCGCAGGATCGCGCCGGAGTTGATCCAGGGCGAGATGACGGGCGAGCGAATCGCGGCCGAGGCGGCCAAGCTGTTGGACGACCGGGCGGCGATGGAACAGATGCGGGCCGGATTGAAAGAAGTCGCGGCCAGGCTGGTGAGCGAGCGCGATCCGATGGAGGTCGCGGCGGAATGGGTTGAGAAGGTCGTCAATGAGAAAGTTTGCCGTACTTAGTTGCTTGATGGCGGGACTGTGCGGCGCGCAGGATCGCGCGGCGCGGCAGCAGAAGATCGACGTCCAGAGCTACCTGATCCAGGCGCAGGTGGATCCGCGCGCGCAGACGCTGGCGGCGACCGCGTTGGTACGGTTTATTCCGCTCGAAGACACGTCGTCGTTGACCTTCGAGCTGAATAACGCGCTGAATATTTCGCGGGTGCTGGACGAGGATGGCAGGCAGGTGCCATCGTCGCGCACGGCACAGGATATGAGCGTGAAGCTGACGCTGCCGCAGACGCTGAAGCGCGGGAAGGTCGCGGCGTTGACGTTTGTCTACGACGGAAAGCTGACCGGCGACGAGGAATCGCCGGTGTTCGGCATCAAGTTCGCGGCGATTCATCCGGAGGCGTCGTATCTGTTGTATCCGTCGCGCTGGTTTCCGGTGAACGATTATTCGACGGACCGGTTCAGCTCCGATATGAAGATCACGGTGCCCGACGGGTATACGGTGCTTTCGAGCGGGACCGGAAGCACGCCGGTCGCGTCCGCTGGCCAGGCGATGTTCGAGTTTAAGTACGACCAGTCGTCGTTTCCGGGAAGCTTCGCGGTGGTGCAGGGCCAGGGGCTGATTGTGACCTCCGGCGGGATCAAGACCTATTTCTATCTGCGTAGCGCCAAAGGCGTGGAGCAGGAGTACGGCGAGGAGATCGCCAAGGCGATTTCGTTTTTCACCAATGTCTACGGCTCGCCGCCGAGGCTGGGCCTGACCGTCGTCGAGACGGAGGCGGGCGCGGCCAAGGGCTACTCGGCGCCGGGGATGCTGTTTATGTCGCCGGGCGGGCTGAATAAAAACATCGACATCAAGCTGATTGCGAACCAAGTGTCCAGGCAGTGGTTCGGAACGCTGGTATCGCCGGCGACGCGGAATCACATGTGGCTCGAAAACGGGTTGGCGCGCTATTCGGAGATCCTCTATGAGGAGCACGTGAACGGGCCGGGGGCGATGGATACGGAGATTCATGATGCCTACGTCGAAGCGCTGACGGTGGATCAGCCGCCGATGATCCAGGCGGCGCGCCTGGAAGATTATTCGCCGGAATATTGGGCGACGACCGGAGGCAAGGGCGCGGCGGTGTTGCAGATGCTGCGCAACGTACTGGGCGACGACTTGTTCATGAAGGTGCTGCGGGAATATCCGTCGCGATTCGCCTGGAAGTCGGCGAATACGGACGATTTTCATAAGATCTGCGAAGAAGCGTACGGACAGAGTCTGAACTGGTTCTTCCAGCAATGGGTGGAGTCGAGCGGCGCGCCGGAGTTCAAGCTGGAGTACACCGTGTTCCGCACGCAGAAGGGTTTTCGCGTGATGGGGAAAATCTCGCAGGACCTGGACCTGTTCCGCATGCCGGTGACGCTACGCGTGGAGACGGAAGGAAATCCGGAGGAGAAGACCATCGAGGTGGTGGGAACGTCGTCGGAATTTGTAGTGGAGACGTTCGGAAAGCCGAAGAACGTCGTTCTCGATCCCAAAGGACAAGTCCTGCGGTTTTCGAATGATGCTCGCGTGGCGGTGGCGATTCGCAAGGGTGAGCAGTTCGTGGAAGTGGCGGATTTCGGGTCGGCGCTGAAGGAGTATCAGAAGGCGCTGGACGTGGCACGAAACAGTTCGCTGGCGCATTTCCGCATCGGGCAGGTTCATTTCCTGGAAGGAAACTGGTCGCCCGCGGCCAACGAATTTCGCGAAGCGTTGAACGGCGACCTGGTGCCGAAGTGGACCGAGGTCTGGTCGCACATCAATTTAGGCAAGATTTTCGACGTCAGCGACCAGAGGGAACGCGCCGTCAACGAGTATCGATTGGCCGCGCGCACGAAGGACAACTCGTACGGCGCGCTGGAGGAAGCGGCCAAGTACACCGCGCAGAAGTACGAGAAGCAGCGGACGACCAACTAAGTAGCCAGAAGCCAGGAGCCAGTAGCCAGAATGCGGAGGCTACGGCTTGAAGAGGTTGTTCGCTTCCGGGTAGGGGATTGCGTCTTCGATCATCTTGTCGAACTCGCCGGTGTTCTTTAGCTGTTGGGCGATGCGGCGCGTGTGGCCCATGGCCGACCTCATCATTCCCGAGCCGACGCTGACGCGGGCGACGCCCAGTTCCTTCAAGCGGGCGATGGGCGGAGTGCCGGCTACGGCCAATATGTTGATGGGGCATTGCAGCTTTGCGACAAAGCGCGCGATCAGGCCCTCCGACGTGATTCCGGGGATGAACAGGCAGTCGGCTCCGGCGTCGCGGTAGGCCTTCAGGCGGTCGCAGGCGCGGTCGAAGCGGGTGGCGTCGTCGCCGATCCGCATCAGGTAAAGATCGGTTCGCGCGTTGACCACCACTCCCGTCCTGCGGACCGCGGCGATGCGGCTCACCTGTTCGTCGATCGAGGCGAGAGATTCCGGGCCGTGACCTAAAATATCTTCGAGGTTGAGGCCGACAGCGCCCGATTCGAGCAGCGCGGCGGCGGTCTGGGAGATGTCTCCATAGCCGCCTTCGAGGTCGGCGGTGACGGGAACGTCAACACAGCGGGCGATTCTAGCGACGGCGGCCAGCATCTCTTTTCCTGGAATATTCTGACCGTCCGCGTAGCCGAGCGAGAACGCGACTCCGGCGCTGGTGGTGGCGATGGCGGGGAATTGGAGCTCCTCGAAAATGCGCGCGCTGGCGCAGTCCCATGCGTTCGGCAGGACCAGCACGTCAGGGCCGTGATGTAGCGCGCGAAGTGTTTCGGTTTTGGACACGATCAGTGCCCTTGCGATTCTAAATACCGCTCTGCTTCGATCGCCGCCATGCATCCTGCGCCGGACGCGGTGACGGCCTGGCGATACACGCGGTCCTGCACGTCGCCCGCGTGGAAGACGCCGGTGATATTCGTGCGCGCGCCACCCTTCGACACGACGTAGCCGTCGGGATCCAGATCGATCTGGCCGGCGAAAGGCTTTGTATTCGGGATGTGGCCGATGGCGAGAAAAAATCCGTCGACGGCCTGGTCCCAGGTGTCACCCGTGGTCACCGAGCGCAGCTTCACGCCGGTGACTTCGTTCTTTGCGACGTCGTAGATGTCTTCGACGACGGTGTTCATGAGGAACTTTATTTTCTTGTTGGCGCGCGCCCGGTCGAGCATGATTTTCGACGCGCGGAATTCGTCACGGCGATGCACCAGCGTCACTTCCGAGCCGAAGCGGGTCAGAAAATTCGCTTCCTCCATCGCCGTGTCGCCGCCGCCCACCACCATGATCTTGCGTTCGCGGTAAAACGCCCCGTCGCAGGTAGCGCAGGAGCTTACGCCGTGGCCGATGAGCTTCTGCTCGTTGGGCAAGCCAAGCCATCGGGCCGACGCGCCGGAAGCGACGATCAGCGTCCGCGTCTCATGCCATTCGCCCTCGATGTCGATGCGGATCGGAGTGCCCCTGAGGTCGGCTTCGTTGACCGAGCCGTGCATGTATTCGGCGCCGAACTCCTCGGCCTGCCGCTTCATGTTCTCCACCAGGTCGGGGCCGTTGATGCCGCCGGGGAAACCGGGAAAATTCTCGACCGAGGTGGTGAGGGAAAGCTGGCCTCCGGGCTCATGGCCGATGACGACAAGAGGTTTCAGGCTGGCTCGGGCCGTGTAGATGGCGGCGGTGTTGCCGGCGCATCCGGAGCCCAGGATGATGACGTTTCGCACTATTTAATGGTAACAATAGGAACGAGCGGCTCGCGTCGGAGGCCGCGGGCCGCTCGGTTTTACAGCAACTGCGAACTTGTGCGTCAGGCTTTGAACCGCTTGCGGATCAGTCCCAGCGCGAGAAGTCCCGCGCCCATCATGGCGAGCGTCTCCGGTTCCGGCGTAGTGTTGACGGTAATCATTTCCTGCGCGCCTGAGATGGGCGACCAACCTTCGCCGGAGTAGGTAATGGTATTGGTCGATGTGAAGATCTCAATTTCGCTTTCGAATTGGAGCAGGGCGGTCATCGGCGTCGTGCTGAAGAAGTTAATCCCCTGCGTCAGGTAGGTCCCCGTCCCGGCGGCGTCGCCAAAGGGGAAGCCCGAGGTGCTGCCGGTGGTGTTCAGCAGGGTCCAGATGGCGTTCTGGATTTCTTTGTCGGCGGTGGTCACGCCGGAACTGAAATTGTATTGCGTCGTCAGCCACGCGGCGATCACGTAGCGCTCCGCGGAGTTGAGCGCACCCGAGCCGGTGCCATCATAGGTGAACGAGGAGGTCGGCACCGCTCCGTAGCGAGTCAGGGCGAGCCCGTCGTAGTTTGGACCGGTATCCGCCATGGATGTATTCGGTGTGCTGATGTTGACCATGTCATCCCCGGATACCTCATTCTGAAAATCCGCGCAATAAACGTAAAACGACTGCGCGGGGTTGCCCAGGTTCGCGAGGAACTGCCCGCCGTCGTCGACATTCTCCGTATAACCGGTGACGTACAGCGTCGTGCCGAAGGCGGCACTGCTAAATGTCAGCCATAACAAGCCGCCCACGGCGACTCTAGAAAACCATTTCATTGAAATCCTCCTCGGATGCCAGGAGAATCTCATTCGGTGTTGAGCGCACCAATGGAACTGCGGTCCGTGCGGTTCTAAAACAATGCATGGTACGAGGACCGGGAAAGGACTAGGCCGTAGACCTTAGCGGAAAAATAAGGGCAAGCGAATGAGCTGGGTTCTGCGGAAAAGCGATTTAGACCTTCGCTTCCTGCGGTCTTTTTAGAGCGGCAGAAAGACCCCGGGCCTGAAGGCCCGGCTGCAAGCTGAAGCTCGCGCCACCATTACTCCTCATCTTCGGCTTCCAGGGCTTCTTCGAAGAGGAGTATGCGGTTGCGGGCTTGTTGCGCCTGGTGGATCTGGGCTTTCGTAAAAACGAAGCCATCTTCGGAGGGGTCGTAGGTTTCGCCTCTGTTTTCATACATTTCCGTGATGTATAGGAGCGCGTCCATGTCGTTGGATTCCTTCCACAGGCGGGTTCCCTGGACGTCGCGGAGCTGGGCGGCGGTCTTTTCGATCTGGCGGGAGAGTCGCTGGCTGTGAATGCTGAAAACGGCGAGGGCTTTGGCTTGCCGTTCCAGAAAAGCCAGGAGGGCCGTGCCTGTTAGATCGTCGTCGGGGGCTACGGATAGGAGATTCGCTTCGAGGGCGGGGATGCGGTTGAGTCGCCAGGTGGCGTCGGCTAGAGCTTGGACGAGACTTGATTCGGTTGCGCTTTTGGGGTGGTATTCGGAGTTGAACGATTTTAGGTGGGACTGATAGGCATCGGGGTCCTCGGTGGGCAAAACGACGGTTTGCGCGGTTAGTCCGTGGCGGAGGGCGTTTTGGGAAGATCGCTGTTTGCCGGCTTCGGTGATGGGGCCGGTGGAGTGTTCTGAGTTTGCTCGGTTGATTTCGGCGTTGGATGACATTTCGTGTCCTTCTTTCGTTACCGAGATACCATTGGGCGGCGTGGGGATTGGGTGGGTGGAAGTGGGAGGTGGTTGAAAAGGCGGGAGTTCGGGTGGGAAACCGTGAATGACCGCTCCCGGTGGTCGCGGTTCCATCCAGGTGCAGGGCGCGAAACAGGCGTCGAGAGAGTCTCGACGCGGCACGCCATGGGCGTGCGCCACAAGATTTTTCAGGGCTCTGGAAAAAGGGGGACAGTCCCCCTTGCTATGCCCAAATCGAGACGAGGTGATTTGCCAGGAACGCGCAGAGGTACGCCAAGCCGGTCATATAGGTGAACTGCACTGCGGGCCAGAACCATCCTCCGGTTTCGCGGCGCACCACGGCGATGGTGGACATGCATTGCATGGCGAAGGCGAAGAACACCAGCAGCGCGACAGCTCCGCCCATCGTCAGGTCCTGGCGCAGGGCCTGCTGCAAGCCTTGCCGGTTGTCCGTCTCCTTCATGCCGTAAATCGTTCCCAGCGTGCTGACGATGGTTTCCCGCGCCGCCAGCGACGTGATCAGGCCGATGCCGATTTTCCAGTTGAAGCCCAACGGCTTGATCGCAGGCTCTACCGCATGTCCGATGCCGGCGGCGAAGCTATGCTCGATCGACGGAGGCTTTCCGTCGTGGAGAGGCAGATACGAAAGAGCCCAGATGACGATCGCGACGCCCAGGATGACGGTGCCCGCGCGCATCAGGAAGACCTTGGAACGGTCCACCAGCCGCAGAGCCAGGCTGCGCACGGTGGGCCAGCGGTACGGAGGCATCTCCAGCATGAACGACGAACGGCGGCTCTTCAGCACGGTGGATTTCAGCAGGCGCGCGGTCAGGATTGCGGCCACGAAACCAAGCACGTAAAGCCCCAGCAGCACCGCGGCCCTCATGCCGAGGAACGGGCCGAGGACATTCTTATCTGGAATGAAGGCCCCGATAATGAGAATGTAAACCGGCAGGCGCGCCGAGCAGGTCATAAAGGGCGCGATCAGAATGGTGGCGATGCGGTCGCGCTTGTCTTCTATGGTGCGCGTGGCCATGATGGCCGGAACCGCGCAGGCATACGCGGAAAGCAGTGGAATGAAGCTTTTCCCTTGCAGCCCGAAGCGGGCCATGGTGCGGTCCGCGATCAGCGCCGCACGCGCCAGGTATCCCGAGTCTTCTAAAATCCCGATGAACAGAAACAGCAGCAGAATCTGCGGCAGAAAGATGATCACCGAGCCCACGCCCGTCCAGATGCCGTCGATCAACAGCGACCGCAGCGCTTCATTCGGCAGCAAGTGTCCCAGCCACACGCCGGAGGTTTTGATGAGTTCGTCGATCCCGTCCATCAGCGGACGGGCGCCGTTGAAAATCGTCTGAAACACGGCCACCACCACGAACAGGAACACCAGCGGCCCCGCTACGGGGTGCAGAAAAAACGCGTCCAGCCGGCGCGTCCATAAAGGAGGCGCGGGCGCATGATAGCCGGTCTGATTGCCGATATGCGTCGCCCAGGCGCGGCATTTCGGAATGTCCTGGATCACCGGGAGTTGAATCAGAGGAGCTTTGGGAGCCGCGCCTAGCGTGGCGCCGCTCAGGAATTGAAAAATCTTCTCGAGACCCAGGCCCTTGGCCGCACTGACCAGCGCGACGGGCGAGCCGAGTTGCATGGCCAGCTCCGCGACATTCAATTCGCCTCCGCGGCTCTTCAGATCGTCGGCCATGTTCAGGATCACCAGCGTCGGGAGGCCGAGGCTCAACACCGGCGCGGCCAGCACCAGGTGACGGCTGAGATTCGTCGAATCGAGAATCAGAAGAACCGCGTCCGGCCGAGGAATATCCTTCATCCGTCCGGAGAGCACGTCGTGCGTGACACGCTCGTCCTCGGTGCGCGGCGTCAGGCTGTAAACGCCCGGCAGATCGACCACGAACACGTCGCGCCCCTGCTCGAGCTTCACTTTGCCCATGCGATGTTCCACCGTGACGCCGGGGAAATTGGCCACTTTCTGGCGCAGCCCGGTGAGGCGGTTAAACAACGTCGATTTGCCGGAGTTCGGCGGCCCCACGATCGCGACGATGTGGTTCCGCGCCGGCGCTCCGTTGCCCAGAGGCGGCGCAAGCGCGATCGAATTTGCGGGGCAGCCGTGGCAATCGCCCATATCTTCCTTAACGGAGCAGGAGACGCCGGGCTGTGTCGCGGCGCAGAGCGACCTCGCTGCCGTCCACCCGGAACACTCTTGGATCGCCTCCCGGCGCCGAAAGTCCTCGCGTGACCGAGTGCCCGGGCACAAATCCCATTTCCATCAGCCTTTGCGCGTCCGCTTCCGGCAGGTCGAGCTTGTCCAGCACGCCCGCCTCGCCGGGCTTCAGTTCAGTGAGGTTTTTAGCGCCGCTTTTCCTGGTGGAGGATCTCTTTTTGACACTGAGTTGCATTTCCAGCCTCGGCTTTTGAGGTTCAATCTCTACTATACGAAATCCGGTTGCAGATCTACTATGAGCATACACCATCTTGGACTATAATGGTCTTATATTCTTCGAAGAGGTGTTTTTTCGATGCGAGTGGGGATGCTGATTGTCTAAAAGGAGGCCCAAAGCTTCTTAGCAGGATGATGAAAAAGTCCCCGGCATGACCGCTCCCGATGGTCGCGGTTCCATTAAGCCGTTGACGACAGGTGCTACCGACATGGAACCGCGACCATCGGAAGCGGTCAATTTGACTTTTTCATCATCCTGTTAGGCTTGCTTGCGCTTGCGGAAACGCAGTGCCGCAATGCCCGCCAGAGCGGACCCTAGTAGAACGAAGGTTGACGGTTCCGGAGTTTCGGAGAAAGACTCATCGAACGAGGTCAGGTAGGTGTCTCCCGCAGTAAGCAGGGCGGCGCCGGGCTTCAGTATGAAGGTGTTTTGGATACCAATGGTGGTCCAATTACCCGGGAGGAGCGCCACTGCGTACGTATCCGTCCCCGAAATTAGTGTAATTGTCTGGATGGTGCCGGAACAGGTAGAACCAGTGCCGCCGGAACTCCAGGTGCCGCCAAGGCACAGGTTAACCGTGCCGGTGAGGGTGCCTTTGACGGGGCCGCCTGCGCTCCCCCCGAGCCCGACGCCGTTAAGGTCCAAAGTAAACTGAAGAATCGCAATCGCCGCAACCACCTGATAGTCGGTGACGAGGGTTTGGTTACCGCCACCCTTGACCGCGTACCAGTCGTTCATACCGTCGTTCGGCACTCCGTCGGTCAGGACGTTATCCGCTCCATTGACGTTCGAAAAAACCGCGGTGACAGCGCCTGCCGACAGATCCTGATTTAACCCGGTCGAGATATAGTTTCCGGCGAGCTCGTCGACGCCGTTCTGCGTCGACGTAAAGGTGCTGAAAACGAGGTCGACGCCGCTACATCCGCCGGCCGCGTTCACCGAATTGAGATCGTCCGCTGTAGGAAAACTCGACGCTGCGATAATCGCCCCGGCGTTCTGCTCACCGGCCACCGCCACAGAGGTGTTGGTCGTGGTCAGACAGCTCGCGGGAGTTGCAAGGCATACCTGGGACGCCGCGACGGCCGATAATAGAACGATTCCGAGCTTCCCCGGTCCATCCGCAAACCAGCGTTCCGTCGCTCCGAAGTAATTCTTTCCCATGTCCGCTTACACCAAGCTCCGCAAAACGTGCCCGGTTCGTCCTCCGACAGCTTCTAAGCATACCACCGGGCAGTCCTCAAGTCAATCCGTTCCTTGAGTTTCGGCCTGGCCGTCGCTAAACTAGAAGCACGCTGGTACTATGGGTTGAGATTCCGTCCCGACTCCTTGCGCTTTTCTGGAAGCATTAGGTGTTGCAGAAGTCGAATGGGAACTTCTATCGTAGCTTCAAATTAAAGAAAAAAAGATAGTTAAGGCCTCCTTGGGGGATATTTGCGGCGGAGCCGGAGAGCCGCAACCGCAGCTAACGCCAGGCCGAGGAGAATGAAGGTGGATGGCTCGGGGGCCAACTCCTCCTCCCCGAAGACGTCCGTGAAGTTGTTGAGCGTAACCGTCGTGTTACCGCCCGCGGCGTCGATATGCGCCGCCAGCGTGTAGACGTCGGTGACCGTCAATGTCGTGACATTGAGGGCGAACGAGACGACAATCGGGGCTGCATTGGCCGTGGCCGGGCAGCTTGCGGCTACGATATGGGCCGTAGCGGCCGTGACGCCTGCACCAAGCGCGCAGGTGTAGGAGGGCGTGCTCGAATTATTGCCGTACGTTGCCGTGAGAATCACTTCGTCCCCGCCTGCCCCCGTCGTACAGGCACCGTTGCCGATGCAAAACATTTCGACTACCGTGAGCGAATCGTCGTTGTTGTTGGCATCGCCAGTGGTGCCCGAGGTGGAGAGGCTGACCGAGGTGATGAAATTGTTGGCCCCTGCCTGCGGGTGCGGATAGCCGGGGTTGGTCAGGTAGGCGTTGGTGGAATTTACCAGCATGGACATGGTGCCCTTGGTGGTGGCGCCGCCCGTACCCGTCACCGCAAAATCCGCGGCGGTAACGCCCGTAAATGCCTCCGAGACCGTCCAGGGAGTATTCAGTTTCTCACCGCCAAACGTGTCTGATCCGGCAATATCGACGGTCGAAGTGCTCTGTGCAACCCCGGTTCCGCTCGAACCGTTGACTAAAGTGAAATTGCTGAAGGTCTTGTCCGTTTCATAGCAGCCGTCGCCGGTCGCCGGGGTGCCAAAACTTGCCAGAGTTGCCTTCGTGATGCATGCCGCGGTGCTGCCCCAACCGTAATTTGCAGCGAACAAAAGGGTCCCGATCGCTGCGAGCATCGGTGCCCGGCTGAATCTGCTGTCGTAAGCTAACGCGAATCTTAGCACTGTAAACAGGAACATAGTTGCCGTGTTTGTTCTGTTATCGGAATGACAATAGCATAACTGTCTTTTTTTCAATATAGTATCTTCTTAGTAGATAGGGAGCATTTACGCTATGTCTGTTCTGAAAACAGAACAACCCGCGATCATCTTAATATTTTCGCAGCTATCCCGCACTCGGGAGTTTCCGTGTTCGGCATGCAAAATAGTCGTAGTACCCAGCCGTTCGGTACTACGCCGCCGAAAGCGGACAAAAGCGGACGCGAGCTTGGCCGGTAACATCTTGGCCCCCGGCACACGCCTGTAGTATGCTGAGATCAGGTTACTTGATCGATATTTTGGAGGTTCACGAAACCCATGCTCGCCACGCTGCGTAGAGTCGCCATTGCGGGTCCGCTAACCATCATGTTTTCCGTCGCTTGCTGGGGACAAACGACGGCGTTTGAAGGGGACGTCAAGGGCGAAGACGGAAAACCCCTGGTGAAGGTAATGGTTCACCTGGACCGTAAAGACATCAAAGGGAACTACAAGGTCAACACCGACAAGAAGGGCCACTACTATTACGGCGGCCTGCCAATTGGCACGTACAAGATCTGGGTCGAGCTGAATGGCAAGGAGAGGGACTCGGTCGACAACGTCCGCAGCGGCCTGGGCGATGCGAAGGTCATCAACTTCGACCTGAAATCCTCGGCGACCTCCGCGGCAGACCGTCAGGCCGCGATGCAGAAGACCCTCGCCAACGGCGGCGAGCTCACCAAGGAGCAGACCCGCGACATGACGCCGCAGCAGAAGGCTGACCTCGAAAAGAAGATGAAGGACGCCGCCGCCGCCATGGCCAAGAACAAGGCTCTCAATGACGCCTTCAACCTGGGCAAGACGGCCCTCGATGCCAAGCAGTTCGATGTGGCCATCGAAAACCTGGAAAAGGCGAAGGGGCTGGACCCGAGTCAGAACGTCATCTGGGGCAATCTGGCGGACGCTTACGCCGGCGCGGCCAAGTTGAAGACCGGCGCCGACCAGCAGGCCCTGCTCGACAAGGGAATCGAATGCTATAAGAAGGCCATTGAGCTAAAGCCCGACGATGCGGCGTATCACAACAACTACGCCCTGCTGCTGGCGCAGTCGAAGAAATCCGATGAAGCGGTGCAGGAACTGACCAAGGCCGCGCAATTGGACCCTCCGGGAGCGGGCAAGTATTACTACAACGGAGGCGCGGTTCTGGTGAACCTGGGCCAGAACGAGCCGGCGGGCGCCATGTTCAAGAAGGCGATTGAGTCCGATCCGAGCTACGCCGACGCGCACTATCAGTACGGCCTGTTCCTGTACTCGAAGGCGACCACGGCGCCGGACGGCAAGATCGTTCCGCCGGAAGGAACCAAGGAAGAGTTTGAGAAATATCTCGAACTGAAGCCGGACGGCGGGTATGCCGATACGGCGAAGGCCATGCTCACATCGATGGGCGCGACGCTCCAGACCGACTACAGCAAGCAGGGCGCCAAGAAACCCACGACAAAGAAGAAGCCGTAGCGGCGCGGCTGCCATATGCTTCGGGCGTTAGCGTATCTGATCGCCAGCGTGCTGGTGATCAGCGTGGTGCGCTCGATCATCGGGATCGTATTGAAGGGTTTTTCAGATCTGTTTAATCCCGCTCCGCCCGCGCAGAAGGGTCCGCGTCCGCCGTCTGTTCCCGCCGGGGGCGAATTAAAAAAGGATCCGGTGTGCGGGACCTTCATCTCCACAGCGACCGCGATCCAGAAACGCGTCGGCGGGGAAGTGTACTATTTCTGCTCCCCCGAATGCCGCGATAAATTCAAGGGGTAGGCGGGCATCGACCCAGCGGCTGGGTAATGACGGGAATGAAAAACTCTGATGAGCGCTGCGACCTCAATCGGTGGTAGCCAGGGGACAGACAGCCTTTTTCGCCGCGAAGGTTTTCTTGTTTTGTCCGCACTGTGAGGGGCGAAAAAGGTGTCAGTCCCCGACGCTTGATCGCTGGCGACGAAGTGCTCGCGGGTGTTTTCGAGGGTGAGCGATCAGTCCTATTCCGCCCACCGACTTTCCCACGGACCAAATGCCTAGCTCGCAAGTACACGGGCTCCATTGCCGGCTTCCTGCGCGCACCTTACCCTGATCCCAGATCAAAAATGAACAACAAAGCGAACCTTCTCGTCTTCCTCGCCGCTACGATTGCCCTCCATGGCCAGACGGTTTCCATCAAACAATTCGGGGCACTGGGCGACGGGGTTACGGACGATACGGCCGCCATTCAGAGCGGCTTCGACGCCGCGTGCGGCACGCTATCGCAGGTTTATTTCCCGGCTGGCACCTACAACATCAGCTCCCCTCTGGTCACCGGCTGCGCGCTGTTCCTTTCGGGCGACGGCCCTACGTCGAGCGTCATTTTTCAAACCCACCAGTACACCTCGATGCACGGCATCGTGGCGAACTACCCGCTCCGCATGGAGGATATCGCCGTCAACACGGCTCCTCTGACGGTCAACTACGGGATGGTCGGCGTGTTCGGCGGAACGTCGGTCGCGGCCGCCCCGATGCTGGGATACAGCTTCACGTTCGTCCGCTTCCATTCCTCCGGCTTCAATTTCGGAATGGACATCAACGGCACCAGTGAAACCGACGTGCTCGACTCCATCCTGGTCGACGATTGCGACATCTCGGTCGGAACCGAGGCCAACGCCGTCAGCCAGCCGATCAACGCGGCGAACGCACTGTTTCTCACGGTTCAGAATTCCACGCTCACCGGCGACGGCAACAACGACCACGCCATCTATACCCTTGCCGTCCGCGGCGTGCTGATCCGCAATAATTTGCTCCAGAATCACGGTAACTCGGCGATTAAACTACTCCAGGGAGGCTTCCATGCGCCGTCCTGTCCGGCGATTCAGAATTACACGTCCTGGACAATCGACAACAATCAAATTAACGGATCGAAAATGGCCATCGCGGCGTATTCCTTCTGCGCGCTGGTGATGCCGTCCATCGTCATCTCCAACAACCGGATTTCGAATATCCCGGACAATTACCTGGGCGACTACGCCGCGGTATACGTCCAATCCAACTGCGAGTCAAACATGCTCGACGTGCGCAGCGGCGGCAATACATTCTTGAACCTTGGACTGGGAGGCATCGTTCTCGCCTCGCAAATCGAAGGCGACACAGCCTGCACCGCGGCTACGGCGCAGGGAACAATTTCCAGCTTCTCCAGTGCAGGCGACACGTTTCTCAACTGGTCCCTGACGTCGCCCGGCACGTTCCCGGCCATCAACAGCACGGGCGTGAACCTGATCCATGCGTCGGTGTCGCAGATGACGGCGGCCGCAAATGGAAGCGTTGCCCTGAATCTATCCGCGTTCGCGTCGGTGAACTGACGCTGGTTTTGTGTGCAGCAGCATAGCCGGACCAGGGGGTCCGGCGCGGACGAGGGCGTCCGCCCTACGCGAATTAGCATGCGAACTCTAGTGGGCTGTCACGGTCATTTCGTTAGCGACGGAATCCCCTGGCTTACGCCAGGGGTTATAACCCCGTCCGTGAGGGCGGGGATTTCGCGGGCCCCACTTACTTCGGCTGGAACGTGAAACCCGTGATCCCGATCTCGTCGTTGCCGGGAATATAAAACCCGAATTTTCCGTCCGAGAAAATGCGCCCCGGCTCCGTCCAGCTATCCAGCGTCAACCACGTGTCTCCGTTTTTCATACGATGCGCCACATGATCGGGCGCGATGTCCACCTGAATCGTGAATGACTTCGCGTTCTCCAGGCCGTGGGCGGTTTTCTCGCGATCCTTGGACTTGCCGTTGGTCACTTCCTTGGCCCAGAACGTCTTTTTGTCAATCTCAAAAAGCCCGTAATTCTTGGGGTCGATGTAATCGACATACCAGCGGATATGGCCTCCGCGGAACACGTTGCCGCCTTTGATTAACTGCACGGTGAAGGTGAACGTGCCCTTGGCCGGCAGTTTGTAAGGCACGAAGTTGCCGCCCTTGTGGACCCACTCTTCGCCGTCGCGCGTCCAGCCCGACGGGTCTTCCCAATCGGCCATGCCTCCCATTTTCGGCGCGGGGGCCGCGGCTCTGGCGGAGGCCAAGGTCAGATCGACGCCGACCTGCGCGCCGGAGGCGACCTGCACGCGCTCACTGCGGTCGGTAAAGCCGGGCGCTCGCGAGGTGAACATGTAGCTGCCCGGAGGCAGGTCCACCTGATTGCCGTTGACCTGATGAGGCTGCGCCTCGTTGTCGCGTTTATAGGTGACGACCGCCGCGGCCGGCGAGCGCGTGACGCGGACCGTTCCATTGGCCGCGCCCACCGGAGCGGGAGGCGCGACCGGCGTAATCCTCGGCGCCGAGCCGGTCTCCATTCTCCTCATCTGGAATTCCACCCGCGCGTCGGCTCCCTTCACGACGTCGACCATCTGCGTGGGCGGAGTTGTGAATCCGTCCTTATACACGCGCACCTGCACCTTGCCTGGCGGGGTGGGCACGCGAAGCTGGCCGCGCGCGGTGCGCGTCTTCTGCTCGCGATTGTTGACGAACACGCGGACGTCGTCTTCGCCCGTCACCACCAGCAGCGTGCCGAGGTTGCCCATGCCGGGGGCCGCTTTTTCCGGCCGCAGGAAAACCGTCAGCGCCGGCGTGGCCGTGAACGTCTCCTGCATGGTCTTCAGCGTGGGTCCTTCGCCGACGGCGAGTTCCACGGCTCCGGGCTGGAAGCCTTGCAGGTCGACTCCGCCGGGCGAGGCGTCCGCTTGCGGCTGTCCGTTCATAGTCAGCTTCACCGGACCGCTGGACGCCGCCACGCGCGCGTTGTTGCCGAAGCTTGAGACGATCACGGCCAGAAGATTCTTGGCCGCCGCCCCGGTGATGTTGGGCTGCTTCGCGTCCGCCGTTTCAAAGGAGAACGACGCTTCGGCGACTTTGCCCACGATCTTCACGGTGTGCGGGCCGGGCTTCATGTTATCGATCACGAACTGGCCGTCCTGAACGACGCCCGCTTTCTGATCGTCGACCGTCACCTCTCCGCCGTCGATTCCTTCGGCGAGGATCCTCATCGGCTGCGGCGACGGTTCCAGCGTCAGGCTGACCTGCGGCGGCGTCCCCGTGGCCGCAACCGTAACGCCCGTGGCGCCGGATTCATAACCGGCCAGAGAGGCCGTGATCTGATAATCGCCGGCCGGAAGAGGAACCGAGCACGGCGACGTGCATTTGTCCTCGCCGTTCACCTTGATCGCGGCGCCAGGGGGCGTGGTGGCCACCTGCACTTCGATGGCGGCCGCTGCCAGTTCCGCCGCCTTGTTGCGCTTGCGCGCCATGTTGATGAGGAAGGCGATACCTGCGATGGCGACGATCAAGCCGAGAATCGCGCCGAACAATAACGCCTTCTTCCAGGCCACCGGGTTCTGCGGCGGAGGGACGATTCTTTGCGGCGGAGGGGTATGGCCGCCGATGGGCGGAGGGATGACCGGAGGAGTGGGAGGAGTTGGAGGGACAGCCTGCGGTCCCGTTGACGGAAACGCGCTGGTGGGGAACGTCGGCGGCGGTGAAAACTGGCCCGATCCCATCGGCGTCGGCGTCATCGGCGGGGGCATCGCGGGAGGCGTCGCAATGGGCGGAGGCGTAGGGCGCGCGGCCGGCATCGGCGGCGGAATGACGATGGGCGGAGGCGCTGCTTTCGGCAGCGTCGAAACCGGCGGAGGCGCGGCGGGCATCGGTGGAGGCATGGCCGGCGGCGCCGCCTGCGCCGGCAATGGCGGTGGAGCGGACGGCGACTGCGGAGGGGTCTGGAACGTCGCCGAAGGAGTGCCGATCGTCGCCTGCTGCTCCTTCAGCTTCGTGCCGCGATTCACCAGATGCTGCTTGATATCGCCCACCACCAGTTGCACTTCGAAATCGTTGGAGTACTGCTTGGCGATTTCGTCCAGCCGGTAATAGATTGGCTTCAGTCCCTCCAGGCTGGCCACGAGGCCCACCTGCTGGTCCAGACGCTTCAGTTCTTCTAGAGGATTCAGATTCTCATCGCCCACGTTAGATATCCTACACTTTCCTTGTTACCTCTGTGATAGCCGCCCTCGACGCCACCCCGCTGACCGTGCCCACCGGCGGCGTCACGCGCTATACGCGGGAGCTGGCGCGCGCGCTCGCCGCGCACGACCCGCGCGACGAATTCTGGCTGCTGAGCGACCAGCCCTTCGACATGCCCGCGCGTATTCCTCCGAATCTTCATAAAGGCGATGGCCCTCGCACGGCCGCCGAAAGGCGCTGGTGGTTGTGGGGCCTGGACCGGGAGATGATGCGCCGCAAGGTGGATCTGTTTCATGGGACCGATTTTTCCGTCCCTTACATCCCCCGGCGCCCCAGCGTGATGACCGTGCACGATCTTTCTCCCTGGCTTTGGAACGACGCTTCGAGGCGCGTGCGCCGGCGCGTTCCGGTGCTGCTGCGCGCACGCATTCCCACTATGATTATCACCCCCAGCGAAGCCGTCCGGCGCGCCGCCATCGCGCGATTCGGCATCGATCAGGAGCGCGTCGTCGCCGTGCCGCTGGCGGCTTCGGATCATT